>NZ_JAUBVD010000015.1:0-136161 GCF_036705675.1 Microcoleus sp. AT8-A3 | reverse complement strand
AGATATTTAGTTCCAGCCCCCAGATTCATCTGTGGAATCAATCTAAAATCTAAAATCTAAAATCTCAAATCGACTGATGGACGCAAGCCCCCGACAGGAGTCGTGGAAAGCCAAAAAAATTAGATATTTAGTTCCAGCCCCCAGATTCATCTGTGGAATCAATCTAAAATCTAAAATCTAAAATCTCAAATCGACTGACCGGCCTCTGCAAGCTGTTGAGTATTTAACCATGGCCCCACATGAACCCAGCGCCTTTTCCAAGAATTTGCCCGATCCGAAGCGGCTGCCTGCTGTTGAAATAGACGAAATACTCACTAGCATTCAACATTCTCACAGTTTCTATTACAAAGTGATGAATCTTGAGGTTTGGGCGCTGGTGGAAACCTTGGATGGGATGTTTCCCGGCGCTTGGGGTCAGTTTATGAGCAACCGCCAACTTGCAGTTAAACAGTTTTTGGAACGCGATCGCGTTCCAAATTCTCCGGTTGATGCTGAGGATGCGGGGGAGAAGTCCGATCGAAGTCAGAAGAAGGAAGAAGCCGGGAGTCAGGAGTCAGGAGTCAGAAACAAGCAGGAAGAAGAATAAAAGCAGATTTTCAGCTTTAAACCCCCCGTACTCCCAGGGCGGTTTCATTCTCACCAAAAACATGAATTTTGTAGGGGCCGTGCTACCCCTACAAGAAAATGAAACCGCCCTGCGGTACTCCCGTGATTAAGAGGAGTAGGGGGGATCGAAACTCAGCTACAAGCGACATTTATTATGGGTTTCAATCTTAAGTTGACATACAGCGGATTCCAGGTTTATAAAGTACACCCCAGAAACCGGGTTTCTTCTGGATTTCTCGCCAGAAACCGGTTTTATTCAAGAAACCCGGTTTCTCTGTACTTCACTTACCTGGAAAGTGCTGTAAATGCCGATCGCCCGTTAGCGAAGCCCTCGAAGAGGATCGCCCTTACAGGTGAATTTTGGCATCAACTTGAGGCAATCCCATGCTGTAGTTGACAGCGCGGCTGTTGAGATTGTAGCTGATTTGACCTTTTTGTAAGAGCGATCGTACCAAGTGTTCCAACTCCGAACCGATGCGGCGGAGGTTGTACTCGGTCAAGTCTTCGCCCTCGTAAGCGTCTACGAGTTGGTCAAATTTGGCATATACCTCTTTGACTGACTCGTCATTCCAGTTAAGTTCGTTATCTGGGTCAATGTCGAGGGTCAAAAGGTCGTTGCTGGGTACGAGTTCGTTATCTTCGAGGATGGCGGTGTATATGCGAATATGGCGGGTTGTTGACTTAAGCTGCATGACTTCTTATGTGTAAAGATTTTTTGCTGAATTAATTGTAATGGCACAGAGATGCGCGGGGAGGGTTGGCGATCGTCAATTTCTCGGAATCCCGAAATTTTTTAGTTGTTCGGCAGTCCAATTTTTGTAATATTCAGTTTTCTCTAAAGCATCGGAAGCTGGCTTCAGCTTAGAATTTACTTGAACAGTGAAGCCCGGATACGGCATCCTCCTAGTATGAAGCCCGTCAATATTAAAATCTTCTTCGGGATGGATGTGAAAAGCCAGCAAGCCCAATTCTGAAATCTGATTATTCAATTTGTCTATCAATTCTTTAGTTTCGGGCGCACTAATTGCAGTTTTTTCGGGATTAATTACTACCATGATTTCAAATTCAGAATTGTAAAATTCATAAATTGATTTCATTATGGCAGAATCGCGATCGAACTCAGTCATGGCTGAAAACCGCTCGATTTTGAATAAAATTTGATTAGCCAAGCGTGCTTTTTTAGCGAAAGGACAAATTGGTAAATCGCTGAAAATTGGATGCGGTAACTCGACAAACTCGGTCATCCATCGGAGGGTAGATTCTATAATTTCCGTGTCAGATTCATTCATCGACAATCTATGTATTTGATCTTTCACACTCATCATACTCTATTTGTATGGAGGGCGATGCACACCTTTGGTGTCAATTTAACACTATTTCCCTCAGTCCGGCAGGGAATTTATTCCCTGCCTCATAGCAAAAGTCCTCGGTCGAGGACTGAAGAACTCATTAGTCCTCTTCAGAGGACTTAAGCTATTAGCCAGGGAATTCATTCCCTGGCGGACTTTCGGTTCAACTCACACCAATACATTGCCCACCTTGCTGTTTACTATTGGCGATCGAATTTATTTGTGAATTGTGCCGTCTGGCATAATTGCACCTGTGAGTGTTGCCTTGTCCAGATTTGCTCCAAGCAGTTTAGCTTCCTTGAGGTTAGTTTTCTCTAAGTTTGCATAGCTCAAATTTGCCCCACACAAGTTTGCAGAATTTAAGTCTGCTTCACTTAAGTTTGCTCGGTGTAGGTTAACCCCAGACAGATTAAAGCCACTCAAGTTTTGCCCGCTCAGATTGACGCTCTGTAAGTTTACCCCAATCAAATTTACCCCTGTGAGGTTAGCACCATCCAAGTTAGCGCCTAAACAGTTTGCCCCACTCAAACTTGCTCCACTTAAGTTAATCCCAATCAACTTGGCATAACTTAGATTTGTACCTGTCAAATTTACCCCACTCAAATTCATGCCACTAAGGTTCACTCCTTGAAGGTTTACCCCAGTCAAACTTACCCCTGTTAAGTTAACACCACTAAGGTTTGCACCACTAAGGTTAACTTTAGTTACCTTCGATTGACTTAAATCGGCTCCTGTTAAGTTAGCGCCACCTAGACTTGCCTGAGTTAAGTTAGCTCTACTGAAGTTTGCTGTAGTCAGGTTGGCGCTATCTAACTTTGCTTCGCTTAAGTTGGCTTGACTAAAATTTGCCTGAATTAGTCTTGCGGAATACAATATTACCTTGGTTAAGTTAGCGCCACTTAAATTAACTTCAATCAAATCAGCATTTTGCAAATTTGTTGAGTTCAAATTTGCACATTGCAAGTTAGCTCCAATCAAATTTACGCCAGTCAATTTGGCATTTGCTAGATTGGCACTGCTCAGGTTTGCTTGACTTAAACTGACATTAGAGTCGAGAGTTTTGCCACTTAGATCCACTCCCGCTAGGTTAATCCCTGTAAAGTCGCGTTCTCCGTCTTTATACCGTTTCCAAAATTCCTCAGCAGTAACAGCAGATTCTTGACTTTTTTGACTAGAATCATCAGTTATTTTGTCAGCATCAGATTCCACAGTATCCGCATTCACAGAAGTAGCAACTGGCTGTTCTACTGCTGCGCTAGATACTGGAATCGGTGTCTCCTCGATCGCCTCTTCGCGCAATAACCGATCCACCCGATCGCTAAACCGCCTCACAACCTCAGCATCATCAACCTTCTCACCAGCATTCGAGCTTTTCTCAACCGCATTCTCAACATAATACTTATCTACAAAACTTTGCAACCCAGCATTATATCCCTGTCCTACCGCCTGAAACCTCCATTCGCCATTCTTCTTATACAAACGTCCAAATTCTAAAGCCGTTTCTTGGGAAAAAATCTGATTTAAATTGTACCGAACCAACTCGCCAAGATTCTCTGAATTGTAAAGCCTGATAAAAGCATTTGTAACTTGACTAAAACTTTGATTCTTTTCCTGTCCCTCGTGAAGAGTCACAACAAACACAATTTCCTGAATAGCCGAATTGATTTTACTCAAATCCACATAAACCGTCTCATCATCTCCGTCTATTTGTCCATTCCTGTTGTCTCCCGAATGCCGCACCGCACCGTCCGGCGATGTCAAATTGTTGTAAAACACAAAATACTTTTCATCAGGAATCCGACCGTCCGCCGCTAACATAAAAACAGATGCGTCAATGTCGCAGTTTTGTGCTGTCTGGCTGACTTGCCAACCCAGGGCGATCGCAATTTTACTGAAATTAGGAGTTTCTTTAGAAAGATTGAACCTTTCACCCTTCGTTAATTCGATACTCATATGCGATAATTCCCTTACCTCATAAATGGTATTAATTATCTCATCTATGTTAACCCGATCGCAAATTGGATTTTATCTCGAAGACATCGAAACCCCAATTGGCAGAACCGTCAATTTAACTCTTACCGGACTAATTCTCCTATCTTCGACCAGCTTCATCGCCGAAACTTACCCGATTTCGGAAACTGTCAGAATTAATTTGCAAACTCTCGATACAGCGCTTTTAGTTGTTTTTGTGTTTGAGTATTTATTGCGACTATGGTGTGCCGAAAATCGAGTTAAATTTATTTTTAGTTTTTTTTCAATTATTGATTTGCTGGCAATATTACCATTTTTACTGGGATTTGTCAACGTCAGTTTTATCCGAATTTTTCGCTGGTTTAGAATTCTCCGACTCATCCGCTTTCTGGAATTAAAAATTTCTATTTTCCGCATCAGCAGCGAAGATGGCGTGATTTTTGCTCGGATTTTGTTTACTTTGCTGGCAATAATTTTTGTTTATTCTGGTTTAATTTATCAAGTCGAACATCCGGCAAATCCCGAAAGTTTTGGAACTTTTTTGGATGCTGTTTATTTCTCGGTTGTCACGATGACCACGGTGGGATTTGGCGATGTTACTCCGATTTCGGAATCCGGCCGTTTTTTGACTATTTTGATGATTTTGACGGGAATTGCTCTGATTCCTTGGCAATTGGGGGATTTGATTAAACACTTAGTTAAAAGTGCTAATCACGGAGAAGCTGTTTGTAAAAGTTGCGGTTGGTCTGTACACGATGCTAATGCTAGATTTTGTAAAATGTGCGGTACTCAGTTAGATAATGGTTGACTGTTGACTGTTGACTGTTGACTGTTGACTGTTGACTGTTGACTACTGCCTCACCCTAGATAATTCATCCGTGTATCCGTGTCAAAATCCGTGTAGTGCTTTCCTTCTTTAAGCTAAGGGTAACAAAATTTCAAATTCAGTGCCTCTGCCTAACTCCGATCGCATTCTGAATGCACCGCCGTGTTTGCCCGTCACTATTTGATAGCTAACCGCTAAACTGGTTTCTTTGAGGGCGCGTTTTTCCGTAGAGAATGATTCTATGATTTTTTTGTACTTGCTAGGTGACATTCCTGGCCCGTTATCGGCTATGCAAATCGACACCCAGCGAACATGAAGTTTATCTAAATCCGGCGCAGGTTCGGGACAGCAGACTTGAGTGGTGATTTCAATTTTAGGCTGGCGATCGGCGTCTCTGACTCCTCCACCTTTGAACTCTTTTGCCAATTCTTGACCGACTGCTTCATTAATTAATGTATGAATAGCATTGGTCAAGATATTCATAAATACTTGGTTTAGCTGTCCTGCATAGCACGGCACTGGTGGCAGGTAGCCGTAGTTTTTCACTACTTGGATTTCCCTAGTCAAACGACTTTTGAGCAGCAAAAGTATGCTGTCTATGTTGGCGTGCAAGTCGGTGGGTTTGGGATAAATATCGTCGATGTGGCAGAAGTTCTGCAAACTGGTTGCTAACTTGCTCAAACGTTCTGCGCCTGATTTGATGCTGGCAACAGTTCGGAGAAAATCGTTTTGCAAAAAGTCATAGTCTATCTCTTCTTTGAGCCGTGCTATTTCCGGCGGGGGTTCGGTACAGTGCGCGTCGTAAGCTGAGAGCAATTCCATCAAGTTTTTGCTGTAGTCGGTGACGTAGGTTAAATTCCCCCAGATAAAGCCTACCGGATCTAAAATTTCGTGGGCTACTCCGTTGACTAAACGCCCTAAACTAGCCATTTTTTCGCTTTGAATCATTTGAGTTTGGGCTCTTTCGTAGCGGACTTGAGTTTCTATGCCGCGAATTTGCCAGTACGCGATGTTTAGTGCGTTAGGGTCTAAGAGGCGGTAAGATTGGGAGTCTATTTGGACGACGATCGGTTCTGCCTGCAATTCGGGCGATCGACGCAGAGCTTGTGGGGCTGCTGCCAAAATGGTTGTACTCTCTGCGAGCAATAATATTTCGAGGCGAGCGTAACTGTAGAGAACTTTCAGCGGCAGGTGCAAAAATAGCTCTGGGCCTTGGGGTTTGAGCAAATATTCCAGCAGTTGCCTGCGGGATATCATGCCAGCAAACTCTTCTGCTTCCATCAACACGACTCCCGGCACTAGGGGATGCTGTTCAAACATTTCGGCAACTGCCACGGCTAAGCAGCTCGATTTAACCTGAAAGTCATACAGGGGCAAATCCCAGAGTGTAGACTCTAGGGAAAGGTCTTGATGGCTGCCTTCGGAGAGTGAAGGGCCAAGGAGTTTGGAACTGAATTTATTTGCCACTGGAACTTTTAGTTGCCGAAACGCTGGGAAATTGAAATGAGAACCTACTACTAAGCTACCCTATCATTTCACTTTTCTGAGCGAACAACCCAGAATATTCTGGAGTTGATCATGTTGTGCCAACTATAGGCAGGAGAATTTCAAATTCAGTATTCTTACCTGGTTGCGATCGCAATTTGAGTTGGCCCCCGTGCTTTTCTGTGACGATTTGATTGCAGATAGCCAGCCCCATACCGCTGCCTTTGCCTGCTGGTTTAGTGGTAAAAAAGGTGTCAAATATCTGCTGGTGATTTTCTGGGGCAATGCCGGGCCCGTTATCGGCAATGCAAATTGCCACCCGCTTGCCGAGTTCGGTTTCTATAACTTTAGTGGTAATTTCGATTTGGGGCTGCCAGTTGTCCCCGCACGGGGTGTGTATTTCTCGATCGGCTGCGTACTCTGTCAGGGCGTCTAGAGCATTAACTAACAAATTCAAAAACACCTGACTCAACTGTCCGGAGTAGCCGCTAACTAGCGGCAGTTCGCCGTAATTTTTAACCACTTCTATGCTGTTTTTAAAGCGGTTTTTCAAAATTAACAGCGTCATCTCCACGCATTCGTGAATGTCTGTCTCGGCTGGTTTTGTCTCGTCCATGTGAGAGAAGTGGTGCAGCCCGTTAACTATTTTTAGCAATTGCGAGGCTCCCAACTCCATCCCTTCTAAGGTAATCGGCAAATCTTCTTGTAAAAAATCAAATTCAATTTCCTTTTTAAGGGCATCAATTCGGGGACAGGGTGCCGAATATTCTTCTTCATAAACCGACATTAGCTGTAGCAAGTTTTCAAAATAGGACAGCAGAAAAGTTAAATTTCCCCAAATACAGTTCAGCGGATTTCTGATTTCGTGGGCGACTTCTGCTACAATCCTGCCCAAACTCGCCATTTTTTCTGTTTGGATGAGTTTGGCTTGGGTTTGTTTGTGGAGTAACTTATTTGTTAATTGGTGAATTCTTGATTGAGCGACCATTAATTGGTGTACGTCTAACAGCTTGTAGGTCTGGGGGGCTATTTCCACTACTACGGGTTCGTAAACTAATTCTGCTGACCTGTAAAGAGATTCCTGAGCCGCTTCTACTATTAATTTACTGCCTGGAACCACCAGCAAATCTTGTTTGGAAAACCTGTACAATACCTCTATCGGTCGCTTGAAAAACATTTCTAATCCGTAGCGACGGTTAATTTTTTCAAAAAATTGACGCCTGGATATTATGCCTACAAAATTACCCCGATCGGTCAAAATGACGCCGGGAAGCATGGAATTTTGTTCAAAAGCCTGGGCTACTTCTTTTGCCTGTTGAGTTAATTCAATTTGGCAGTTGTAAAGTGGCAGGTCTAGGAGAGTTGATTCTAAGGAGATGTTCCAAGTACAAATTTCAGGTATATGCAACACTGATAACTCCGAGCTAGTCTCACGCACAGCAAACATAGATGAAACCCCTGTTAAAAATTGTATTCATGAACAACTTAAGTTGCTATTAATTCATAACGGGTAATTGGTAGCGGGTAGTTGCTAATTTGTCAAATTACAACAGCACCCGATGGGAAAACCCGATCGCAGTAGCATTATCTGCTAAAGATTTTGTTTCTAAGTCAATATTAAACGATCGAAGCTTTTGTGGAACTTACGGAGTAGGCGCTTTAAACTTTTTACCATGATATACCTGCGATCGGGTGTTTTCGGAAAATTTTTAATATTTATAACTAATTATTGTGATAAATTATACCATTTTTCCAGTTATCGAAGGGAATTGGAGAACCGCGAGCGGGTTATCAGTGAATATACGGGCATCCTTCAAGGGTTCGAGGGCCCGGATTAGCCATCGTCCAAGGGGCTTGAGGCTGCAACTGTCCAGACTGGGGCCCAGGCCAAAGGAAGTTCGGCAACGGATTCGCTTTCTTCGGATGTAACTGAGATGTTGCACCATTCTCAACAAGCTTTTTATGAACAGGCTTTTCGGCCTGTTCCACAAGAAAATTCACTCTTTGACAGAACAGGCCCGAAAGCCTGTTAAGCGAGAATGGTGCAAGATGTGAGATGTAACTGAATGTAACGGATAGAAGGCTTTAGTTATCTAGGAGAGAAGGAAGAAGCAATGTTCCGCAAGGGTTTGTGGAATTAAGAACATCCTAACCGTATTGGCTGTTGCTATTCCACTCAAAAGAAATGCAACTTTAGGCAACTTCCGAACCTCGACAGTCATCAGTTTTTTGCAATCTGCAATCTCCAATCAGCAATCTCCAATTCTCTTAGGGTTCCACCTCCGGCCAGAGGCGTTCTAGCTGATACCGCCAAGCGGCAAGAGTGTTTTCGCGAGACTCTCGGCCTAGTTCCATTTCACCCATCAATCCCTCTGCGTAAAAACGGTCTAAAGTCTGAAGGGTAGTTTCCACAGACTGTCCCTGCATCTTCGCAGCTTTGATGATTTGACGGATGCGGCTTTCTATCAAACCGTCGAAAAAGTCAGACAAACCTCTCTCTTGCAAAGCCAGCAGTCTGGCGACGGCGGCTGAGAAATCGGAGGCTGCGAGTGTGGCCGGGCTGTGCTGAAATACTCCCCACAAAACGTTTTGATGTAAGGCGTAGCGAGTTTCGAGGGTGGTGTCAAAGTTAGCTTCTAGCAGTTTATCAAGAAATGGTTGAGCTTCCTGGGCATCGGCGATCGGCAGCAAAATCCGCAGCCAACTCCCGTCTTCTGAAAGGAGGACTAACAGGCGAAAATTGGGGGTTTCTACTTGCCAAGAAGTGGCAGCAGGCATCTCAACACTCTCACCAAATAAGTCTTTAAGGGTATTGCTAATTTCTTCGGGAGTCATAATGATTTTAGATTTTAGATTTTAGATTTTAGGTGTCAAAATTTGTCGTATTTACCAGTATCGCATAGTATCAACTCCATCTCTAATCTCTAATCTCAAATGGATTTAGTAAAAGTAGGATGTATACCGAGCACATTTCAACGCTTGGTGTTTAGGCGTGCACCTTACCCTATCGATATTTACCAATATCGGTCAATCTAAAATCTAAAATCTAAAATCTAAAATTGGTTTATGGTAGCCAGCGGGGGTGATAGCCGGCAAAGGGAAGTTCTTCTGGCTGTAGTTTGGCGGGAGAACCGTCTGCGGGTATTTCTACTAAGGGTAGCAGCCAGAGGCGGCTGGTGGCGATCGACTGTCCACTATCGTTGCGGGGACTGTCTGCTGCTGAGGGAGTTGCTGCTGTGACTGATTGGTCGAAAATTAATGCCAGTCCGTCGGGAGATAAACTGATTTGGGTATCTAATTGGTTGGGCAAAATCAGCAGCGGTTTGATGGTTCCTACCAAACGAGTACCCTCTTTTTTGAGGTCGATGGTGGCGATGAAAGGCTGTTCTTTGTAGCTTTCTGTTTTGAGGCGTTGGGCTAACAAACAGTAGAGACGCTGAACTTGGTTGTCTTCGTTTTTGCGGGGATCGAAATAAACAGCCATAATGCTGCCGGGAATACGCAATATTTCTTGTTCTACACCTTGGTTATCTAAGATGAAAAGCGATCGAGTAAAATCGCTGTTGTATTTAACATAGGCGGCGGCCGAGTTGTCGCGGGCCATCCCCAATACTTGTTCGTATTTTGGCAAAAATTCGACTGGATCTGCTTCGGGTTTGAGGGGGACGATCGCTAATCCTTGTTTTTGAGATATTACCATCGATATGCTATCGGGGCGAATCATAAAATCTCCGCCTTGTTCATTTTCCAATGGTCTGGGCGGCACTTTTTCTTCCACAATCCAAGGACTGAAATCGCCGGGATTGCGGCGGTTGACGCGCTGGACAACTATGATTTTTCCGTCGGCTGAGAGGTCGAATTTGAGGTTTTGGTAATCTTTGGAGTCTAAGATTTTGTCGATTCTACCGGCTGGGTATTTTGGTTGATTTCCTGAGCCTGATTGGGGGTTGAGGCCGGTGGTGACTGTGAAGAGTTCTTGATTGAGGGTGCCGCGAGTACGGGCGATAGATCGATCTGTGGCGGAGAATAAAATGCGATCGCTGTCGGGATATGGTTTAAAATCGGTGACAACTAAATCTTTGGGAGTCAGCGGTATTGGTTTCGAGTCGCTGCTGGTGAGATTGACTAGCATTAATCTGCTTTCTGTTTCGCCTTGGACACCGATGTAAGCAAAAGCTCGATCGCGGCTGCGAAAGGAACTGCTAAACGGTTGCATTAGCGTTCCTTTATTTTGGTTTTTTTCTCCGAAATACTTGTCGGTTGCTCCGGCGAGTTTTAATGTGTAGGTAACGCCGTAGGGTGCTGGATCTTTGAGGGTGTAAGCCATGCGCCTTCCAGCCCAACTAAATTTACCGGGGAGGGGGGGTTCTAGCTTTAAGTTTTCCTCGACGGTGGGCTGGTTCATCGGCCGAAAGAATGTGAGGATAAAGCCGGTATCTTCGGCGCCGATTTGTTTGTTTTCCCAGGTAAATTCTCGCACTCTGGGTGCTGTGCGATCGCCGCTCAGCAGCAGCAGCCCGATTAAGAAGCTCAGCACTAGCATGAGGATGATGGCCGTGCGGTCGATCGGCTGTTTGAATGGCCCAATAGCGAAGGGTGAAGG
The DNA here is from genome assembly GCF_036705675.1 of Microcoleus sp. AT8-A3. Taxonomy (NCBI): domain Bacteria; kingdom Bacillati; phylum Cyanobacteriota; class Cyanophyceae; order Oscillatoriales; family Microcoleaceae; genus Microcoleus; species Microcoleus sp. AT8-A3. The sequence continues at coordinate 125,321 of NZ_JAUBVD010000015.1, read as the reverse complement.
ATTAATTTTTTTCTTAAAAATACTCACCAATCTTTCTCTCCTACTTTCTGCTGAAAATTAACTACCAAATTTTCCCTATTAAATTTTACACTTATGGGCCCATTCCTAACACTCACCCAGCCATTTTTTTACCACAGTAAATGGCTGCAACGAGTTAGTTCCCGTAACAAACCTAGTTTTTGAAACTTGTGGTGCCTCCAGGACTGAATGAAACTTAAGATATTAATTAGGTGGGACACGCTGCAGTTTCAACAGGTTTGTTTACTGAAACAGTTGATTGATGGGGATTAAATCCATCGGTGATATTTTATCTATCGGCAGATCCAAACCAAAAGCCACTCTACATGAAATTAGAGTTGCCAGCACCCCTAAAAACAGTGCTGTTAATTGAATATCCTGCCAAAAACAAGTTAGTCCTTCTTTCCACAAACCGTAGTTAGTTACTGCGTAGGTAGGAAGGTCGCCTAGAGCTACAGCAATCACGGCACCTAAATTACCTTTTAAGTGATATCCCAGCGGTATACTTATACATAGATTCACAAAAGTCAGCAGATTTCCCATAGCTTGGTACTGAGACTTTCCTACGGCTAACAGACAAGAACCCATCAGATTGTAGAGGGTGGTGTGCCAGATACCTAAAGCCAAGATAGGCATCATCCAAGATGCCGCCTCATACTCTTTCCGATACAGTGTTAAAATTAACTGATCTCCGAAGCTCACAAAAATTGCTAAACCTACGGCTAATGGTATTAGAATTAACTTGCGGTTCTTAAGTATCTTCGCGCGCAACTCCTCCCGCGGCAACTCTGCCAGCATAGAAATCGAGGGAAAAATGACCCGGCCGCTAATGGCGATGATGACTTGGCGCGGCATATCGCCGAGAGTAAAAGCGATGCCGTAAATGCCCAAGGTTGTTAAAGTAAATATTTTCCCCAGGATGAGTCTATCGGCTTGAGAACACAAGAAATACAAAGCCGTAGACAGAAATATCCATTTTCCATAAGAAAATATTTCTTTAACTGCTTCTTTATCCCAAGCAAAGCGGTTTGACTTGCCGGGAATCAAAAAATGGCTCCATACTAACTCTATTAAAGCTCCACTCAAGCCGCCTGCAACGATCGCCCAGACGCTGCGATCGAACCAGGCCCAGACAATCATTACTGTAGTAGAAAAAATCTGTTGGCCCAACTCAAAAATTACTACTTTCTTCACTGCCATTTTGCGTTCTAGGCTGGATGTGGCAGTGGATTTAAAGCCTCCTATTAAGGAATTTATACCTATTACTGGAATCAACCACTCCAGACGGGTATCTCCATAAAAACTCGCAACAGGCTGGGTAATTATAATCAAACAAATCCAAACGAAAAAGCTGCGAATGACTTGCAGTGTCCAAGCGGTGTTGAGAAATTGAGGATCTTCCCCGCGCTTATTCTGGATGATGCTTGGGCCTAGACCTATGTCTGAAAATAAGTTGATCCCTATGATGAAAACGTAGGTTAGACCTACGAGACCAAATAGTTCGGGTAAAAGCAGACGCGTCAGGATTAAGTTACTGCCAAATCGGATAATTTGACTGCTTGCATAACTGGCGATCGTCCAGGCCGCACCTTTGATAGCTAATTTTTTTTCTGCTGACATATACTCAGAATTTATTTACTAATGACGAGTGTAGTTGCTGAATTTACTTTTGGCAACTACTACAGGATGCTTTTGCAAGTTTGATCGCTGACTGTACAGTATCTTAATTTGTATACGCAGGACGGTTCTGGACTGTCGATCTCGCAATCAAGGTAAAATTTAATCTGATACTTATTCCACATCTAATAATCATAAGGGTTTTTTGGTTCAGGAATTGGTTTGAGGGAGGATGCTTGAATGGTTAATTTGCGCTTGCCTTGCAGTTCTTCTACGATCGTTTCTCCTTCTATTTCTAGCCAACTGTCTGGGGCAAAGGCGGCGCGGCTTTGACCGATCGGTAGTTTTACAGGCAACCCGATCGGATAGGCGTCTGCCGCGCAGCAGGTAATGATAAAACGCCCGAGCCACATATATTGTTCGGCTATGTTGGGGGGGTGAATTACAAATCCTTGAACTTTGACTTTTTGACCTCTGTATGTATCCGGTTCGGGGTTGAAATTTAACAGCCGCACCCATTCGACGAGCGATCGATTTTCTGGTTTGGTAGTATTGCGAAATTCTTGGGGTTGCAGTCTGGTGATGGGCAGGGCTTCGGTGAGGCCCCGTTCTAAAGCTGTCTGGCTGGTAAATGTGCGTGGCGTTATTAGTAAACCTATTAATGCGACGCTCAACATTAAGGTGCTGCCGATACTGGGGGGAAACAAAGTAACGTGTTCAACTTCTGTGATTCTGAGAGAGTTATTTGCTGTTGATGTCCGCGATTGCTTTGTGGTGCGATCGAGTTTTAAGAGTTCCCAAGTTTTTAAACCGCCAATAACTATTAAGCCGATTCCTCCTGCTAGAGTCAAGCCAAAGTAATTGGGGTGAATGAGAATGCTTAATTTGCCCGTGATCCAATATTTGAGGAGCAATATTCCCCAGGCTAAGATAGCTAGGGCATCCAGCCAGGGGCTAATTTTTTTTAAATTCATTTTTTAAGAGTGACTGGGAAGGAAGAGGGTAGAAGGAAAAGAAAAAAAACTATCCGTATATCGGTGACTTCTGTGTCGGGGAGCAAGGTAATTGAAAATAGCCCAGCGAAAATCATCGTATGAGTTGTCTGTTTGAGCTAGTTTATTAACCTAAATGCAAGTTAATAGAAAGGGTCATTAAAAAGGTTAACTGAGCTGCTAATACAATTAAGTAAACTACGGCTCTACCTTTGAAAATTGACAGCATTAAACCGATACCTTTGAGGTCAATCATCGGGCCGAAAACGAGAAAGGCTAACAGCGAACCGCTGGTAAATGTGGAAGCAAAAGACAGGGCAAAAAAGGCATCTACTGTAGAACAAATCGATACGACTGCCGCTAATAGCAGCATGGCTAGAATCGAGGAAACGGGGCCTTGGCCGAGGTTGAGAATTAGTTCGCGGGGGGCGCCAACTTGAATGATGGCTGCGATCGCACTTCCGATTACCAACACTCCTCCTAATTCGCGCAACTCCTGTACCATAGTATCTAAAAGCAGGCGCAGACGCTCTTTAGAAACGGGGTGGAACATTGAGGAAAGTTTCGAGGTTTTTTCTGTTTTGCCTGTTTGTAATGGCTTCCAGTTGTCTTGTAGCAAAGATTCGATCGGCACCACCCCCCCCGGCTGACCGAGCATAAATGTTCCCGACTGCAACAGCAGCGGAGTGTTAGCTTGGACGAGTTCTTTTTCGGAAAACTCTGGTTTTGGCAGAGGAATCGCACGGGCTACAGAGGGTTGCAGCAGAGGCCGCAAGTCTTTTTGGGCGCTGAACACCCAGCCGATAATTGTGGCTATAGACAGAGAAAATACCACCCGAAAAACTACAATTTCTGGCTGATCCCGAAATGCCGTCCAAGTAGCCCAAATTACCACGGGGTTGATGGTGGGGGCCGCCAGCAAAAAGCCGATCGCGGCTGGTGCGGGTACTCCCTGCATCAGTAACCTGCGGGCTACGGGCACGTTACCGCACTCGCACACGGGAAACAAAAAGCCGATCGAACTGCCCATCAAAGCCGCCAGCAGCGGGTTTCGCGGGATGCGCGATACGAGTTTGCGTTCGTCTACAAACCCCAGCAGCAAACCTGAAAATAAAACTCCGAGCAGCAGAAAAGGTATTGCTTCTACTAACAAGCTGAGAAACAGGGTGAAAGCATTATTTAACTGATTTGTCAGGGCGGGTTGCATCGATCACCTACTGGTAGATTGCTATTTAGCTATACGTCTTTGGTAGAACTCCTTGTAGATCATACCAAAGCATAGCACTAAGTTAAGATCCCGTTAATTTTATTTTGTCTTTTTTTTGCGGAAATTTGTAGAGCTTCTAATTTAATCAATGCTGATGCCTTGAATGATTGGGAATGGTTAAACTTGTTTTAATTTGAATGAACTTCTATTCATATCCGCCTCGTACAGCCAATCAATAATTGACCGAAATTATCCAGGATACAAGCCCCCGAATTTATCCCTGGGGTCAATGCTTCAATTCTAAAATCTAAAATCTAAAATCTAAAATCGATTGACTCTGCGAACCGTCGCCGATTTGATAGATATTTCGGGTAAAAATAATTGTTTTCACGACAAACTTCTAGGGGACGCACTGGCAGGTGTGTAGCTGGCTGAGCGTTACGGAGGGTTGCGAGTACCGGATCGGGGATATGGGATAAAATCGCCTCAAATGCCTTAGCACGGGCGAGGGCGGGACGCCCTCGCGATAGCCAGCTAAAATTCCGGGGCGTCACCCCCCGACTTACTGCTTTTAAATTGTCTGCTGACGGGCTGCATCGTGTTGGCGATCGGGCAATTCCGATTTTCTTCTATTATCAATCACTTATATTTCTCAGCCTAATATTTTATTAACAAAAGGTTAAGACAACTACCTAAGATTAATGAATAGTTAAATAGTAGAAACAAGCGTTAATACCGCTCAAGTCAGTATAAAATAAAGTCAGGTATAATTACAAGGGCGCATTTATCTCGGCGATCCTCAATCTTGCCTAATACTTTAAGTGGTAAAATTTTCCTTGGTACAGTCAGTTTTTTGTGTAATTTAAAATGCAGTTTGCCAGGGGGATGTCTGTCCACTCAGCAACTCACCTGCTGACCTTTGGTAGCTGAATGTCTGGCAAATAGAACCCCAAAAAAAGCGTGCTGATAAATTTATGTTGAATACCTCCTGCGTAGAAAGACCAGTCCAACCCCTCTCCGAGGCTGACCTAGGAGAACTTTGTTTAGACTCTACTCTCCAAGAATTGTCGCTTTACGATTTTCAGGTAGAAGCTACGGATTGGGGAATACGAATTTCTCAGATGTTAGAAGCTAATCCGCTGTTACCGGGAGTCATTGTGACCCATCAAGGTGAATTTGCCGGTATGATTTCCCGGCGGAGATTTTTAGAATTTATCAGCCGTCCTTTTGGGCGAGAATTATTTTTAAAGCGACCGGTGAGGGCTTTGTACCGCTTTGCCGAAACTGAGAGTTTAATTTTTCCCAGCAATACTTTAATCGTGGATGCAGCCAGGAAGTCGCTGTTGCGATCGAAAGAACTGCTTTACGAACCGATTGTGGTTCAAGTGTCGCCTCAAACTTATAGTTTGCTAGATGTGCACGAACTGTTAGTAGCTCAATCCAACATTCACGAACTAGCGACAAAATTGCTGAGGCAGCAAACTCAATCTCAACTAATTCAAACCGAAAAACTAGCGAGTTTGGGACAGATGGTAGCTGGAGTTGCCCACGAAATTAGAAATCCCGTCACCTGCATTAGCGGAAATATCGGGTTTTTGTCCAACTACTCGAAAGACATCATGGAGTTGCTGTCGGCTTACGAAGAGATTGTGGGTGACAGCGAAAAAATTGACAAACTCAAAAAACACATAGAATTTGATTTTTTGCAAGAAGATTGGGTGGAAATTCTCAAAAGTATGAAAGTTTCATCGCAGAGGCTGACCGAACTCGTCACCAGCCTGCACACCTTTTCTCACATGGACGAAGCCCACTTGAAGCAAGCTAACATTCACGAATGTATTGACAGTACGCTGCTAATTATGAAAAATCGTCTGAAGTACGGATTTAAAGTAGTTAAAAACTATGGGGATTTGCCTTTGGTAAAATGTTATTCGGGTCAGTTGAGCCAGGTATTTATGAATATCATCAGTAATGCGATCGACGCTTTGGAAGAGGTAAAAGCAGAAAAAGAATTTATGCCTGCGATTACTATTGAAACCGAGGTAATAGAAAGTTGTGACGGAGACTGTGTGAATTCGGAATTAATTCAAAATTATGTTAGGGGCGATAGACCAAATGCCAAACAGCTATTATCCGCCAGCCAAAACGGCGACTTATGCCCAGAATCTGCGGAAAAAAATCAAAATAACGCTTGGATAGCCATCCGAATTGCCGATAACGGGCCGGGAATTCCGCCCGAAATTCAGCGGCGGATTTTTGAGACATTTTTCACCACTAAACCGGCGGGGAAAGGTACCGGTTTGGGGTTGGCAATTACCCATCAAATTGTTACGGAAAAGCATAAAGGCAAGTTAAATTTGCATTCTACGCCCGGTACAGGTACTGAATTTGAAATTTTGTTGCCATGGATTTGAATGCCTGGGCGACTTGTCGATATCGATTTACCGCCCAAGCGGGGGCGGGTTTATTAGAGGAGCAATTTTAGGCGGAGATTGTTTGTAAAACCCGCCCCTACCAATCCGTTACGCTCGAAGCTGCACGGGCATTACCAAGAATGTAGCATTGACTCCGCCCAAAGGCTGGAAAATTACGGGGGCTAAAGCACCGTTTAATTGCAGTTGAATTTCTGGGGATTGAGCAGTTTTCAAAATGTCAATTAAGTATTTCACGTTGAAAGCAATATCGATGCTATCTCCCGAAATCTGTGCGGGCATTGACTCTTTGCCACAGCCGACATCTTTAGCATCTACAGACAAAGTAATTTCCTGATTTTCCTCGTCGATGCTGCATTTGAGAATATTGTTTTTTTGGTCTGCAAAAACGGCTATTCTTTCTACGGCTGCTAAGAACGATCGCCTTTCTAAGGTAATTTGTCGCTCAAAAGACGGTGGAATCAACTGCCGGTATGCGGGATATTGCCCTTCCAAGGTGCGGGTTGTCAGCCGCTGGTCTGCCCATTCAAACACTACTTGACCGTGTTCAAAATGCAGGGTGACAGGTTCAGTCCACTGGCGCATCACCAGCATTCTTTCTACTTCCCGCAATGCTTTAGCGGGGACTGTCACCTCAAATTCTTCTTGGGTTTCTTCGCCTTCAGCTTTTTCATTGGCAGTTTGAACTACTGCCAATCTGTGGCCGTCTGTAGCTGCAAATTCCAGGCAATCTTGCAATACCTTTAAATGCACGCCTGCAAGTACCTGTTTTGCCTCGTCGGGGCTAGTAGCAAATAAAGTTCCTTTGAGTCCTTCTATCAAGGCTTCCGGTGGCAATTTAAGGATTGTTCCGGCTTCGATTGCGGGCAATTCTGGGAATTCTTCCGGGCCCATGCCTCTAACTTGGTAGCTGCCAGAACTGCAAGTGAGATATGCTACGGTGTCTCCCGCTTCGTCTTCTAGAGTAATCTCTCCATCTGGGAGTCTCGAAACAATATCGTTGAGTAATTTAGCGGGTATGGTAAAACTGCCACCGCCAGTCACTTCTGCTGCGAAGCTGGTACGAATGCCTAAACTGAGATCGAAAGCTGTCAAGCTAACCCGCTGATTTTCCTCATCCGCGACTAAGAGCACGTTGGCTAGTACCGGATGTGTCGGGCGGGAGGGAACGGCCCGACTTACCAACGAGAGGTTGGCGTTGAGGTCACTTTGGGTGCAAACCAATTTCATTGTAGGAAGGTTAATTAACCGGATTTGAAACAGAAACAAATGGTATCACAGAAAGCCGGCGGGTCGGTTTTTCTGTGTGTAGGGCTTAAGCATGGGGCTAGAAACCGGGTTTCTAGGCAAAATTTTGCCTGTAAAAACGAGAAATCTTCCAAGAAACCGGGTTTCTGAGGTTAGTGCGCGTCGCGAATTATGTGTTTTGGGTGTGCAGGGATCGCTAGTATTTTTTAATTTATGGAATTATTTTTGTATCGATCGCCCTGTGGAAACTGTGGAAAAAAAAGCTAACTGCTTGCTGCGTGTCACTTATAGATAATAAATACCTGTGGAAAACTTGTGGAAAAACTGGTGCGGTCGATCGCCTTTTTTTGTGCAAAAGCTGTTTCGGGCGATCGAGTAAAGTTTTCCACAAACAGAGGGCAACTTTTCCACAGGTTTTTCCACAGGCAATATCGAATCCGGTGGCATCGAAAGTGTGGGTTTGTTTACGCTCACCCCGTCTGCACCGGTGCGTCGCTCAAAGATTGTGGATACTATTTAAGATTTAAGGGTGGCGACGCACCCTACGCCATGAGTGAATGTGTGAAAAGAGGTTCAAGTTTTGCGGCTGACAACGTTAATTCGATCGCTCAACTGACGCAAAGTTTGAGCCAAATTCGGGTCAGTGTTCCGCAACTGAGCAATTTTGTCGCAACTGTAAAGCACAGTCGTGTGGTCTTTGCCACCGAACACTTCGCCAACTTTCGGCAAACTCAAACCAGTATGCTGCCGAATTAAATACATCCCTATTTGACGGGCAAGACTAATTTCTCGCCGCCGGGAACTGCCTTTCAAATCTTCAACAGAAACATCAAACTCCTCAGCCACAACTGCAATTACTGCATCTGGCGTTGCCTCTACACTTTCAGTTTGCGGATTCAAAACCGGGGCGATATTTTCCACAGTCATCGGCAAACCAGTAATTGAAAGATATGCTACCGCCCGAATCAAAGCACCTTCCAATTCCCGAACGTTGGAAGTGTAACTAGAAGCAATGTATTCAATGACATCTCGCGGCAGGCGCATATTTTCATACTCAGCTTTTTTCTGCAAAATTGCCATCCGAGTTTCCAAGTCTGGCAATTGAATGTCGGCAATTAATCCCATGGAAAATCGGGAACACAAACGCTCTTGCAGGCGGGGGATTTGCTGCGGCGGACGGTCAGAAGCTAAAACTACTTGGTTCCCGGCTTCGTGCAGAGTATTAAAAGTGTGGAAAAATTCTTCTTGAGTATATTCTTTACCTTCAATAAATTGGATATCATCTATTAATAAAACATCTGCCGCCCGATAATGGTCGCGGAAAGTTTGCATACTGTCTTTGCGAATGGCGGCGATTAAATCGTTAGTAAATTTCTCAGTAGAAACGTAAAAAATCTTGGCGTTGGGGTCAATTTCCAAGCGATAATGACCGATCGCCTGCATCAAATGAGTTTTGCCCAAACCAACGCCACCGCACAAAAATAGGGGATTGAATTCTCGGCCGGGAGACTCAGCTACCGCGAGGGAGGCTGCGTGGGCCATGCGGTTGTTGGAACCGACGACAAAGCGGGAAAATAGGTATTTGGGGTTTAAATTGGCGGGTTTGGGGGGGTGAAGCGAGTGGCTTTCCGGGACATCCGCGATGGGGGAGGGCCAAATTATGGCCGAGTCGCTGCTGCCGTCTGTTTCGTTTCCCCCGGCAATTGTCAAGTAAATGTCTACGGGATAGCCGAGAATTTCTGCGACTGCATCGGCAAGGATTTCTCTGTAATATTTTTGCAACCAATTGCGAGCAAAGGGGTTGGGGGCGCTGACGATCAAACAGTTATTTTCGAGTTGTTCTGCCCTGGCAGTTTTGATCCACGTCTCAAAGCTAGGTCTGCTCAGTTGTACCTGGAGACGTTCAAGTATCTGATTCCACAGACTTTCGAGGGGAATGTCCACTGCTCACCTCTGCCGATCGGCATTCAAGATATTAATTCTACAGTCTAGAGAGTTTAGTCCTCAGATGCTAAAGTTTAAGGGAGTCTGCCGTAGCACGGGCCAGGGCCCGACGCCATCGCCCACAAATTTGGCGGCTCTGCAGTCCTGCGCCAGCTATCGGGGAGCTGCTCAGCAAATATTTAGATTTGGCAGGAAAGCCTTAAAACATGGCAATGAAGAGTTCTACTGGCAAATTTTGGAAGCAACCGGCAATTTACATATTGCTGCTGGTAACGGGAGCCGGGGCCGCCATGTTGGGCGATCGTCTGACGGTTTCTCAATTTCGTGCAAATTCTGGCGATTCTGGACAAAGGGCGCTAGAACCGAAATTGCAACTGCCTCCTAATACAAAGGATCAAGCTAGGAAAGTCTTGCCGCCGGTTCCCTTGTCGGGGGACGCGGCTAATGTGAATTTTATTGTGGCTGCGGTGGCAAAAGTTGGCCCGGCAGTGGTTCGGATCGATGCTTCGCGCCTGGTGAAACCGGGAAATAGAGGGCTGTCGCCGGAAGATTTTTTTGGGATAGAACCGAATTCGGGTGGCCGGGGCGGGATCGAACGGGGCACTGGTTCGGGTTTTGTCATCGGTGCCGACGGCCTGATTCTCACTAACGCTCACGTTGTAGAGGGAGCCGATACGGTAAATGTAACTCTCAGGGACGGCCGCAGCTTTCAGGGGCGGGTGTTGGGGGCGGATAAGGTGACGGATGTGGCTGTGGTGAAGATTGAGGCGAATAATGTACCTGTGGTGACGATCGGCAATTCGGATAAGCTGTTGTCTGGGGAATGGGCGATCGCCATTGGCAATCCTTTGGGTTTGGACAATTCCGTAACTGCGGGGATTATTAGCGCTACGGGGCGATCGAGCACTGATGTGGGCGTACCCGACAAGCGGATCGGTTTTATTCAAACAGACGCTGCAATTAATCCGGGGAATTCTGGCGGCCCGCTGCTGAATGCTTCGGGCGAAGTTATTGGCATGAATACGGCGATTATTCAAGGTGCTCAAGGACTGGGGTTTGCGATTCCCATTCAGGCGGCCCAACAGGTGGCGAAGGAACTGATTACGACGGGGAAAGTCGAACACGCTTATTTAGGCATTGAAATGGCGACGCTGAATCCAGAGGTTAAGCAGCAAATTAACAGCAATGCTACCAGCAGCCTGCGAGTTGCAGTCGATCGGGGTGTGGCTATTGTTAGCGTTGTTCCTAATTCTCCGGCAGCCGCATCCGGTTTGCGGGCTGGAGATGTGATTCAAAAAATTAATAATCAGCCGATTATTCAGTCGGAAGCTGTTCAGGAGTTCGTGCAAAATGCTAAGGTTGGCGGGCTGTTGCAAATGGAAATTAACCGTAACGGGCAAATAGTTAATTTGACTGTTAAAACGGGAAGTTTGCCGGTTCAAAAAGTTGGATAAGAAGGAAAGCACGACACGGATTAGGACACGGATACACGGATTAATTATTGAGTGAGTAAGTTAGATTTTGTTCCTCCATTCAACCGACAAAACGGTAACAACAAATAACCAATAAGGACTAACCAATAACTATGGCAGAAATCTTACAAATCTCACAATTAGGAAATCCCGTATTGCGCCGCCGATCGCAAGTTGTCGAGAATATTAAAGACGATCGCATTCAAGAGTTGATTGACAGCTTAATATTTACAGTACAGCAGGCAAACGGAGTGGGGATTGCCGCCCCTCAAGCGGCTCAGTCCGATCGCCTGTTCATCGTCGCATCTCGCCCCAACCTGCGGTATCCCCAAGCACCCAACATGGAGCCCACAGCGATGATTAATCCCCGGATTGTGGCTGCATCAACAGAGACAGTCAAAGACTGGGAAGGCTGTTTGAGCATTCCGGGGATTCGGGGATTGGTGCCGAGAAGTAGGGCGATCGAGATAGAATACACCAGTAGAGACGGCAAACTCCACCGACAAGAATTGACAGACTTTGTGGCCCGAATTTTTCAACACGAACACGACCATTTAGATGGAATCGTGTTTTTAGACAGGGTGGAAAATACCCACGAACTGATGACTGAGGATGAGTACCAGCAGCAATTTGTCAAGCTGCTCTGACCATACGGGAGCAATTCTCCAATCCAAAATCCCAAATCCAAAATCTAAAATCTAAAATCGATTGACCGAGGACGAGTACCAAAAGCAATTTGTCAAGCTGCTCTGACAGTTGGTATAATTGTTAGCAGTAATATCAGAGATGTTGCAAACAGGAGAGCAAATGTCTATCAACTTAGAAAAAGGCGGGAGAATCAATCTCTCTAAAGAAGCACCGGGGCTAAAAAATGCCGGGATTGGTTTGGGATGGGATACCAATGCTACAGACACCGGCGCAGCGTTTGACTTAGATGCTTCCGTGTTTATGTTGGGGGCTACTGGCAAAATTCCCGGCGAAAAATACTTTGTTTTCTACAACAACAAGGAGTCGCCGGACACTTCTGTAATACATCTGGGAGATAGCAGAACCGGAGAAGGATTTGGCGATGATGAAACCGTTACAGTCGATTTAACCAAAGTCGATCCGGCGGTGCAAGAAATTGTGTTTGTGGTAACTATCCACGAAGCAGAATTGAGAAGGCAAAACTTCGGTCAAGTGCGGAATGCTTTTATCAGGATTTACGACACTACTACTAACACAGAAGTAACGAAGTACGATTTGGACGAGGATTTTTCTAGGGAGACAGCGGTAGAGTTTGGCAGACTTTACAAGAAAGACGGCGAGTGGAGGTTTCAAGCTGTAGGAGAAGGCTACAATTCCGGCTTGCAAAGCTTTGTAGATAAGTATGCCGGATAAAAGGTCGTTAGCGAAGCCCTCGAAGAGGATCGCTCCTAACTAAATAAATCGAGGGGAAATTCGGAAGCAGGAATATTTCCCTCGATTTTAAGCCAGACTCATGAGGTGACAAACCAGATGGGAATTCAATTAAAGAAGGGCGAAAGATTTAATCTTTCTAAAACATCTCCAAGTTTAACAAAAGTTGCGATCGCCCTGGGATGGGAAATAGCAACTGAACTAAATTTTTCAGACTCAAACCAGCAAAGCTGCGATATCGATGCCTCGGTTTTTGCATTAGGTACGGACGGCAAAATCCCCGATGAAAGATACTTTGTATTTTACAATAACTCGCAGTCGCCGGACGGAGCGATCGCCCATTCGGGAGATAATCAAACCGGTCAAACTCAAGGGGATGACGAGACAATTGATGTAGACTTGGAAAAAGTAACGGCTGCTGTTGAGGAAATGGTTTTTGTGGTCACGATTCACGACGCACAAGCTAAACATCAAAATTTTAGCCAAATCAGAAATGCTTTTATCCGATTGTACGATCGCCAAACCGGCAGCGAACTAGCGCGCTATGATTTAACAGAAGCTTTTTCTGAAGAAACAGCAGTCGAGTTTGGACGGTTGTATAAAAAAGAGGCAGCTTGGAGATTTCAGGCCGTAGGACAAGGATATAAAGCAGGGTTGCAGAGTTTTGTTGACAAGTATCATTCAGAGATTCAACAGCCAGAAAAACCTGCACAACGTACAGTAGAACTGCCTAGATTACCAGTTATTGAAGATAGCCACAAAAGTCAGAAAGCTATAGCATTAGACAAAAAGCTTCAGGAGAAAGCGCCGCACATTTTCAATCTCGCTAAGAAAGCAGATATCTCGCTCAAGAAAGCAAATCTAACAAATCACAATGCTCAAGTAGCGCTTTGCCTTGATATTTCTGGTTCCATGTCTTCGCTATACAGTTCAGGAAAAATTCAGCGTTTGGCAGAGAAGATTTTGGCTTTGGGATGTCGGTTTGATGACAACGCAGCGATCGACATATTTCTGTTTGGAGTGAACCCACACAATCCCGGTGAAATGTCGATCGACAATTTCTCAAACTTCATCGACCATATACTGCAACAGTATCCTTTAGAAGGAGGTACTTACTACGGTAAAGTGATGAAGGAAATTAGAAACTTCTATTTTCCTGACGGTAGGGGTAGCAGGCGCTACGCAGGTATTAAAGCCGATAGACCTGTCTACGTCATGTTTGTAACTGATGGAGAAACAGCCGACGAATCGGAAAGCAAGCAGCAGCTACAATGGTCGTCCTATGAGCCGATATTTTGGCAGTTTATGGCGATCGGTAAGTCGCAGAAAGATGTCAAAAGTAAGGGAGTTCGCGGGTGGTTAGCAAGAGCAGTAGCGAGCGATTTTAGCTTTTTAGAGCAGCTTGACCAAATGGGCGATCGCTACCTAGACAACGCCGATTTCTTCAGTTTAGAAGACCCGGAACATATTGCCGATGAGGAATTATACGATTTGTTGACAGCAGAATATCCGAATTGGGTAAAATCAGCACGAATCAAAAATCTCTTACCCTAGAAACAGCTTTTGCCGACAAACAAAATGCTAGCTTAGGGCAATCATTCAACTTCACCATAAACCTTACAAAATCACAAAACTATGGCTATCAACTTAACAAAAGGACAATCAATAGTTCTCAGCAAAAGCGAATACGACTTGTCCAGACTGACAATGGGTTTGGGCTGGGATGTGGCACAAACTAAAAAAGGTCTTTTCGGCCGAAGCAGCGGTGCAAATTTTGACTTAGATTCCTACGCTATGCTGTTGGGAGAAAATGGCAAAATAAAGAACTACAAAGAGGATGTAATTTATTACTCTCATTTGGAGTCAAAGGACAAAACAGTTGTTCACTCAGGCGACAATCTCACGGGCGAGGGAGAGGGAGACGACGAACAAATAGTGGTGAAACTGAGTTCTTTGCCAGGAGAATATCACAAAATTATTTTGGGCGTAAATATTTACGATGGAAAAGAGAGAAAACAGCATTTCGGCCTGGTAGAAAATGCTTTCGTGAGAGCTGTAGATGCCGCAGGCAAAGAAATCGCTCGCTATCGCTTGTCAAATGACCCATCTTATGAAGGAAAATTAAATATGTTGATGGGAGAAGTCTATCGAGAAGGCGGCGAGTGGAAGTTTAAGGCTTTGGGAAATCCTTTGGCTGAAGATATGAACGGTGTTGTCGGTTCGTTTATGCGGTGATATCAAATCTGTTAAATTCAGGCTTGTAGGGGCGGGTTCACCCAAAATACCTGTCAATAATTGACAATCTATATAAACCCGCCCCCTCCCAGCCCGCCATCAAAATGCACATTTTCCGTAGAATTGTAGGGGCGGGTTAACCAACAATATTAGCCAATAATTGACGATATAAATAAACCCGCCCCCCTCCAACGGTAAATCGCAATGCACATTTTCTGCATAATTGTAGGGGCGGGTTAACCAACAATATTAGCCAATAATTGACGATATAAATAAACCCGCCCCCCTCCAACGGTAAATCGCAATGCACATTTTCTGCATAATTGTAGGGGCGGGTTTCACCAAAATATTAGCCAATAATTGACGATATAAATAAACCCGCCCCCCTCCAACGGTAAATCGCAATGCACATTTTTAGTATTTGATCGAAGTCAAGGTTGATGTAGGTTATTTGTCGGGTGGGGGCGGGTTTATATAGATTGTTTGTGGGAATTAAATGTTATTCGTGAACCCGCCCCTACAAAAAATTACGAATCAATCTTTGACCGGCCGCATTGTCGGGAACATCACCGCATCGCGGATGCTTTGAGTATTAGTTAAAAGCATCACCAATCTGTCTACACCGATACCCATTCCCGCACAATTAGGCATTCCCAAAGATAAAGCTTGAATAAAGTCTTCATCCATTGGATGCGCTTCATCATCGCCCGCATTTTTCTGTGCTAACTGTTCCTCAAACCGCTTTCTTTGCTCTTTCGGATCGTTCAATTCTGAGAAGCCGTTCGAGTATTCTGTACCGTTGATAAACAGCTCGAAACGTTCTACAAATCCCGGCTTGCTGCGATGTCCTTTTGCTAAGGGACTGACTTCAACAGGGTAGTCGATGATGAATGTAGGTTGAATTAGTTTGGGAACAACTAATTTGTCAAAAACTGCATACAGCACGTAGCCTAAACTCTGTTGTTCTAACTTAGACAGGTGCAATTCTAGCTTGGTTGCAGAGGATCTCGCACTTTCCAAGTCCAAACTGTCAAAATCCAGCCCAAACTCGTCTCTGACAGCTTCTACCATCGTTTTCACTTGCCAGTGTTTGCCCTTGAAACCGGGATATTTTTCGCTGTAGTCGAACTTGCGTTCTAAACTAATCGTTTCCCCCTGATTTTCAATTTCCTTGACATCCCCAAATACCGCCGCCGCTGCGAAACATATCACGTCTTCGACAACTCCTAAAATGTCGAAAACATCAGCATAAGCTTGGTAAACTTCTAAAGAGGTAAACTCAGGATTGTGGGTGCTGTCAATGCCCTCATTCCTAAATGCTTTCCCTAGTTCAAATACTCGCTCGAAACCGCCGCAAATTGCTCTTTTTAAGAATAATTCTGGAGCGACTCGCAAATACAAATCCACCTCCAAAGCATTGTGGTGAGTGATGAATGGCTTAGCAGCAGCACCGCCGTAAATAGCTTGGAGTGTTGGCGTTTCTATTTCGTAAAAATTGGCTTGCCAGAGATAGGAACGGATGCTTTGAACGATGCGGCTTCGCAGCATAAAACGGTTGAGCGCATCTTGGTTGCTTGCCAAATCCATTTCGCGGTGACGGCGGCAAACTTCGGGGTCGTTAATTCCGTAATAAGAATCGGGAAATTGAATGGTAGCTTTTGATAAAAGCTTTAATTCCCTCACTAAAATAGAAAGTTCTCCCCTGGGGGTGCGGCAGCCGATACCTTCGACGCCGACAAAATCGCCGACATCGAGCAATTTTTTAATTTGTTCAAAGCTCAAACCGACTTCGCCGGTGACGATTGCTTTCTCGATTTTGAGTTGAATTTTGTCTGTGGCGTCTTTTAAATCGATGAAACCAATTTTGCCGCTGTCTCGCTTGGAAGTGATGCGGCCAGCTAATCGCAGGGAAATTTCTTCGGGGTCACTTTGTCCGTTTTCGAGTTCTTTTCCCGGCTGACTAAATATTTCGCGAACTTGCTTGGCTGTGTGCGATCGCGCGTAGGATTCACTGGGATACGGTTCTATGCCTTGCGATCGCAGTTCGTCTACTTTTTGACTGCGGACTTCGGCTTCACTGAGAGTCATTAGTTATTGCCTGATTAAAATTACAAATATCTGACATCTTGCACTATTCTGGCGATCGTGCGATCGAGCGTTGCTCAAATCAACGCCCCACACGAAAATTCCTCTTTGTGGAACAGGCATCTTGCCTGTTCGCGATCGAGCTGCAAAATGTCAGAAACACCAAACTCTATCATAACTGGGTGGCTTTGAGAGCCAATTTGCCAAATAAATAAGTTACACCCTCTCGTACCCCGATCTCACAGATCCGCACTCGCCCCAGAAATATCTCCGATAAAAATTTACAATCGACTGCACAAAGCGACCGAAACATTAAAAAATTAAGTTGTCTGTCGATCGCAACAGGTGAGATGATATGTAGTGCAGCCTCACGGCAGTTCCACAGAAACTGAACAGCAGAAACGCGAGCGATCGAACTCGGCTCATCGCACCTCTGTCAGAATCGACCACACACACTCTCTCTTAACATATAAAAACCAGAATTATGGCTGTTGCAACCCAATCACTCGAAGAACTCTGCATCAACTCTATCCGCTTTTTGGCCATCGATGCGGTAGAAAAAGCAAAATCAGGACACCCGGGACTGCCGATGGGCGCTGCCCCTATGGCCTTCGTGCTGTGGGATCGGTTCATGCGGTTCAACCCCAAAAACCCCAAATGGTTTAACCGCGATCGCTTCGTCCTCTCCGCCGGCCACGGCTGTATGCTACAGTACGCCCTCATGTACTTGACCGGCTACGATAGCGTCACCCTCGACGACATCAAGCAATTTCGTCAGTGGGAATCCAAAACCCCCGGACACCCCGAAAACTTCGTCACCGAAGGCGTAGAAGTTACCACTGGCCCCCTGGGACAAGGAATTGCTAATGCCGTCGGTTTGGCAATGGCAGAAGCTCACCTCGCTGCTAAGTTTAACAAGCCCGACCATAAAATTGTTGACCACTACACCTATGTCATCATGGGTGACGGCTGCCACATGGAAGGCATTTCTGGCGAAGCTTGTTCTTTGGCCGGACACCTCGGACTCGGCAAATTAATTGCTTTGTACGATGACAATCACATTTCTATTGAAGGCGACACAAGCTTGGCCTTTACTGAAGATGTGGGCAAGCGTTTTGAAGCTTACAATTGGCACGTTATTACAGTAGACAATACCGCTCTAGACGAAGATACTAACCTAGAAGCAGTTCACAAAGCTATTGAAGAAGCCAAAAAAGTCACGGACAAACCGTCCATGATTAAAGTCCGCACAGTTATTGGTTACGGTTCTCCTAACAAGCGCAATTCTTACAGTTCTCACGGTGCTGCTTTGGGTACCGATGAAGTGAAAGCAACTCGTGATTTCTTGAAGTGGGAACACGCACCGTTTGAGATTCCTGATGATGCTTTGTCACACTTCCGCAAAGCAGTCGATCGCGGTGCTCAAGCTGAGCAAGAATGGCAGAAAGCTTTTGATGCTTATAAAGCAGCATATCCTGCAGAAGCAGCAGAATATGAGCGCACAGTGGCCGGCAAACTTCCTGAAGGTTGGGATAAAGTTTTGCCGACATACAAGGCAGAAGATAAAGCCGATTCGACTCGGAATCATTCTGGAAAATGTTTGAATGCTTTGGCAGGTGTGTTACCTGAATTGATCGGCGGTTCCGCTGACTTGGCATCTTCTAACATGACTTTGCTTAAGGGTGAAAAAGACTTCCAAAAAGGTCAGTACGAAGGACGTAACCTGCGCTTTGGTGTGCGGGAACACGGCATGGGTGCGATCGCCAACGGTATGCTTTTGCACGGCGGTTTAATTCCTTACTGCGCCACTTTCTTGGTATTTGCTGACTATATGCGGGGAGCAATTCGCCTCTCTGCACTCTCGGAAGCTGGAGTTATTTACGTAATGACTCACGACTCCGTAGCCTTGGGCGAAGACGGCCCAACTCACCAACCCGTGGAAACCATCGCTTCTCTGCGCGTAATTCCCGATTTGTTGGTAATGCGCCCTGCGGATGGTAACGAAACATCCGGCGCTTACAAAGTGGCCGTTGAAAGCCGCACTCGCCCAACTTTAATGGCTTTGTCGCGCCAAAATCTGCCCAACTTGGCCGGAAGTTCGATCGAAGGAACAGCCAAAGGCGCTTACATTTTGTCCGACGACGGCGGCACTCCCGACATCATTTTAATCGGCACCGGCGGCGAAACCTACCTCTGCGTTGATGCCGCTGAAAAATTGCGCGCCGCAGGTAATAAAGTGCGCGTAGTTTCGATGCCTTGCTGGGAATTGTTCGACTTACAAGATGCCGCTTACCGCGAATCTGTACTGCCGAAAGCTGTTACTAAGCGGTTGGCCGTTGAAGCAGGTTCTAGCTTCGGCTGGGGACGTTATTTGGGTTCTGAAGGCGATAGCCTCAGTATTGACAGATTCGGTGCTTCTGCACCGGGCCCGGTTGCTTTAGAAAAGTTTGGCTACACCGTTGATAATGTGGTAGCTAAGGCTCAGGCGCTGTTGGGCTAATAGCAGCAGCATAATTTTTGGTGGGGCGGGCTTCGGGCTCGCCCCATTTTTTATAGCAGAAGGAAGAAGTTCGGCAACGGATTCGCTTCCTTCCGATGTAACGGATGGATGGAAGAAGGCTTTAGTTATTTAGAAGATAAGGAAGAAGGAAGGAAAAGCTAAAATCTAAAATCTAAAATCGGCATCTAGGGTTTCACTTCGTCATACCTCACATCTTGCACCATTGTCAGGAACAGGCTTTTCTGCCTGTTCCACAAGAAAATTCATCTCTTGTGGAACAGGCCGAAAAGCCTGTTCATAAAAGGATTGAGAATGGTGCAACATATGAGTTATACCCAACCTAGAGC
Organism: Microcoleus sp. AT8-A3; assembly: GCF_036705675.1. NCBI lineage: Bacteria > Bacillati > Cyanobacteriota > Cyanophyceae > Oscillatoriales > Microcoleaceae > Microcoleus > Microcoleus sp. AT8-A3. The sequence goes on along the minus strand of NZ_JAUBVD010000015.1, from coordinate 105,826 downwards.
TCGCTACAGCTCGCGAATCATTGAGAATTGCTATATTAAGACTTACGGAAGAAAAACCAGTTTCTACCACTATATTCGGTTTGGCAACGAGATTTTTATGAAGAAACCGGGTTTTTAGCCCCCCGTGCCTCCATAACTGTATATTTCAGAGAGTTAAGATAAGTTATAAGTTATTGCCTTAAATTACTCCTTCCCCATTTGCCATTCCGTTTATGATTTGGAATTTTTTAAATCACCTGTTATTCACGGGAAATTATATTCCTCAAGGCTACTGTTACCTTTGGCCGCCAGAGCTAGTCGCACTCCACATAGTGTCAGACTCTATCATTGCCCTGGCTTACTATTCAATACCCCTCTCGCTAATTTATTATTTTATCTTTCAGCGAAAAGACTTGCCCTTTCGCAATATCTTTTGGCTGTTTGCAGCCTTTATTATCTCCGGCGGCACTACTCATGTGATGGAAGTTTGGACGCTTTGGCATCCTGTTTATTGGGTTTCTGGGATTCTAAAAATTATTACCGCCGCGATTTCTGGTTACACCGCTTTTGCATTAATTCCTTTCGTTCCCCAAGCCTTAACTCTCCTGAGTCCAACTCAATTAGGGATGATCGATTCAATACTGCAAAAAGAAATAATTGAACGCCGAGAAACGGAAGCTCGCTATCAAACTTTAACTGAAGCTTCGCCGGTGGGAATATTTTATGCAGATGCTGGAGGAGACTGCTTGTATGTCAACGAACGCTGGTGTCAAATTTCGGGAATAACTTGTGATGAAGCTTTGGGCAAAGGGTGGTTGCAAGGCATTCATCCAGACGATCGCGATCGGGTTTGTTCTGAATGGTATAGCGCCGCGCAGGAGAAATTGCCGTTTAAATCTGAGTACCGCTTTCAAGGCATTAATCACCCTCAAATCAGTTGGGTATTCGGTCAATCTGTCGGTCAAATCGGAGAAAATGGGGAGGTTAAAAGTTATGTGTGTACTATTACTGATATTACAGAACGCAAGCAGATAGAAGAGGAAAATCGACGGCTCAATGAAACTCTGGAGCATCGAGTTTCTGAGCGCACTGCTCAAATCGAAATTTCTAACCACCAATTGCAAAAAGAAATAGCTTACCGCGAAAAAATTGCTCTCACTTTGTTGGAATTGACGCAACTGCAAAATGCTATTCTTAATAGCGCTAACTACACAATTATTTCTACCGATTCCGACGGTACAATTAAAACATTTAATCGGGCGGCAGAGCAACTTTTAGGTTATTCGCTAGAAGAAGTAGTGGGGAAAGTCACCATAGCAATAATTCACGAGCCTCTGGAGGTCGCTCAAAGAGCTGAAGTTCTTTCTCAAGAATTGGGAGTTAAAATAGAGCCGGGAATTCAAGTATTATTTACCTTGCCGTGCCGGGAAATCGCGGACGAAAATGAGTGGACTTATATTCGCAAAGATGGTTCGCGGTTTCCGGTACTGCTGTCGGTGACGGCCTTATTTGATAGTAGCGGAAATATTAACGGTTTTTTGGGTATTGGTCAGGATATTAGCGATCGCAAACAAGCAGAAAAAGAGCTGCGTGACCTCACAAATGCCATGCAAAATACCGTGGAAGGCATTTCGCTGCTTGATATTGAGGGACGCTACGTGAAGGTTAACCGAGCTTACGCTCATAAATGCGGTTACGAACCGGAACAAATGCTTGGCATGGAATGGCAGCTTACCGTACATCCGGGCGATGTTGAGATGATGCTCTCAGCTTATCAGGAAATGTTAATTTCTGGGAAAGTAGAAGTTGAAGCTAGAGGAGTCCGAAAAAATCGCTCGTTTTTTTATAAGCAATTAACGATGGTAAAATCTTGCGACGCACAAGGGATATTTAACGGCCACCACTGTTTTATGAAAGATATCACTGAGCGCAAACTAACTGAAACAGCTTTGCAGGAAAGCGAATTTAAGTACAGGCAAATAGTTGAATTAGCAGAAGAAGGTATTTGGGTAATTGACAGAAATGGTCTCACGAATTACGTAAACCACGCAATGGCGCGTATGCTAGGTTATAGTGAATTAGAAATGTTCGGTCGCCCACTTTTTGAGTTCATGGACAAATCGGAAAAAGAAAAAGCTCTCGATCATATCGAGCGACGGAAGCAAGGTATTGGCGATCAACACGAATTTAAATTCAAAAGCAAGGACGGCAAAGATATTTGGACTCATATGTCTACCAGTCCAGTCATGGACTCCCAGGATAATCTGCTGTCTTGTTGCGCCTTGGTTTACAACATTACAAGCCGCAAAGAAGCAGAGCAGCAAATGCTGCAACTGACAGAAGATTTGAAGCGTTCCAACGAGGAATTAGAACAATTTGCTTATGTGGCTTCCCACGATTTGCAAGAACCGCTCCGAGCCGTTACCAGTTACACTCAATTGCTTGCCCAGCGCTATCAAGGAAATTTGGACGATCGCGCAGATAAGTATATTCATTATATTGTCGATGGCGCCACCAGAATGCAGCAGTTAATTAACGATTTGTTGGCGTATTCGCGCCTGGGAACGAGGGGTCAGGAGTTTGAGCAGGCGGACTGCAACGCTGTGGTTAAGCAAACTATGTGCAATTTGCAAATTGCGATCGCCGAAACAAAAGCTGTAATCACCTGCGACGCGATGCCAACCGTGATGGCGGATGAATTTCAACTGGTGCAATTATTCCAAAATTTGGTCGCCAACAGCATCAAATTTTGTCGCCAAGATATCCCGTTGATTCATATCGCTGCCTGCAGGCAAGAGAGTGAATGGGTGTTCAGTGTCCGCGATAACGGCATTGGCATCGATCCGCAGTATGCCGATCGCATTTTCATCATTTTTCAACGCCTGCACGGACGCCGCCAATATTCCGGTACTGGTATAGGTTTGGCGATGTGCAAGCGCATTGTTGAACGCCACGGCGGTCGCATCTGGGTGGAATCCCAAGAGGGAAAAGGAGCGACTTTTTACTTCACTATTCCTATAATTAGTACCTGAAGCCTCAAAATTCAATTTTGTTTTTATACTTTAAAGGATACGCCAGTTATGAGCGATCGAAGCACTGTTAGACCTATAGAAATTCTGCTGATTGAGGATTCTCCCAGCGATGCGGATTTGGCAAGAGAAGTCCTCAGTCAGGGTAAAATATTGAATAACTTGCATTTTGTGGAGGATGGAGTCGAAGCAATCAAGTTTTTGCGCCAAAAAGAGCCCTATCTCAGGGTACCTCGTCCTGATTTGATTTTGCTCGATTTGCATCTGCCGAAAAAAAGCGGTATTGAAGTGCTAGAAGAAATTAAAACTGACCCCAACTTAAAATTAATTCCTGTAGTAATTCTCAGCACTTCAGCAGCGCCGGAAGATATTTTTAAGTCATACTCCCTCCACGCCAACTGTTACATAACAAAACCGGTAGACTTCATAGAATTTACTAAAGTAGTCAGGTTAATTGAGGAATTCTGGCTGGCCGTCGTCAAACTTCCTCTAAATTAAACGAACAGATGCTTCGCTTATGAGCGCTCTAATTTTTTTTAACCTATGGAAATTATGCTGGTGGATGATTTGCTCAGCGAGGCTGAATGGGGTTTATAAAAGCTGGCTACCAGCCAATTTTTAACAATTTGCCTAAGAGTAGGAAATATGGTATTAGCAATAAAATTTTTGAATAAAGAAGGCTTTTCTGTTCGGGTTTGCGTCCCGATTTAATTCTGCTGGACTTAATTTTGTATAAAAAAACGGTTGGTAAATATTGATATAAATTAATTCAGCACTCAAGTTAAAAATGATTCCGGTGGTAATTATGACAAAATCCATAGCCGATGAAGAGATTCTCAAGTCTTATGCCCTGTCAGCCCGGTGCTACATCACTAAGCCTATCGATTTTAGTCAAGTCGCTAAGCTGGTGAGATGGATTGAGGATTGGTGGCTGGTGGTGGTGACAGTTCCCAAATAATAATTTTCAAGTTGAAAATGGCAAGGGAAAGCAAAAAAGTTTAACCTAAGATTGGTAGAGTAAAAATTTTACAGTCAAAAACGTCTAAGCTATGTGGATTAAGATTCTGTTAGTAGAAGACAATCCTGCTGATGCTGATTTACTTGCAGAACTGTTAGAAGTATCTGTGGGCGTCGAGTGGGAACTGGTGTCTGTTGAGTTCCTGCATGAGGCGATCGCACAATTGTGTAAACAACCCTTTGATGTCGTTTTGCTCGACCTTTCTTTGCCCGACAGCCGCGGTTTGGAAACCCTAACTCGCCTGCGAGAAGTTGCTCCTGATGTGCCAATGGTGGTAATGACAGGCTTGGACGATGAGGCGATCGCCCTAGAAGCAGTTCGCTTGGGAGCTCAAGACTATATTGTTAAAGGTCAAATTACTACTCAATTATTAGTGCGGACGATCCGCTACGCGATCGAACGATCTCAAACATTTCAAATGCTGCGGGAAAGCGAGCGCCGCTTTCGGGCGATTTTTGACTCGTCGTTTCAGCTAACCAAGCTGCTGACTCCGCAAGGAATTGTGCTGGAAGTCAACGAGACAGCCCTCGATTTTGCCGGATTGCGATCGGAAGGTATTGTGGGCCGCCCAATTTGGGAAATGGCGATTTGGGCCCAGTCGCCACAGGTTTCCGAACAATTGCAATTCGCGATCGGCAAAGCAAGTCGGGGCGAGTTTTTCCGCAGCGAAATCGACTTATTAGGCAAAAGCGGCCAAATTATGACAGTTGATTTCTCACTGAAACCTGTTAAAAATGAAACAGGACAAGTTTTGCTGCTGATTGCCGAAGCCCGTGACATTAGCGATCGCAAACGAGCAGAAGCGGAAATTCTCAAAGCCCTCGCACGAGAAAAGGAACTTTCACAACTGCGAGCTAAATTTGTCACAATGGTTTCCCACGAGTTCCGCACACCTTTGACAACCATCCAATTTTCCGCTGGATTGCTGCAAGATTACAGTTCTCAGTGGCCCCAAGATAAAAAATCTACTCATTTTGTGCGGATTCAATTAGCAATTAAACGCATGACAGAGTTATTAGAAGATATCCTCGTAATTGGCAAAATCGAAGCCAATACCTTGCAGTTTCAACCGGTTTCCTTAAACCTCGAAAAATTTTGCCGTCAACTGGTAGAAGAGCAGCAGCTCAACGACAGCAACCAACACCCGATCGCCTTTCAATATGAAGGCGGCAACTGCGATGCTCAAATGGATGAAAAACTGCTGCAGCAAATCTTGGGAAATGTCCTCTCAAATGCCATCAAATATTCCCCCGTCGGCAGTACAGTTTCCTTGCACCTCAACTGTCAAAACAACGAAGCTGTGTTCCAAGTTCAAGACCGGGGCATCGGCATTCCCCAAGCCGATCGAGAGCGGATATTAGAAACTTTTTACCGAGCTCCAAATGTCGGCACTATTTCGGGAACAGGTCTCGGTTTAGCAATTGTGAAGAGGGCTGTGGAACTTCACGGCGGCCAACTCGCGATCGAGAGTCAAGAAGGAAAAGGCACAACTTTCACTATTACCTTGCCTTTAATTTACACCCCCAGTCAATAACAACTGAATTATTAACTATACATATCCGCAATTTAACGATTAATTAAGCCCCTAACAAACAAACTTATCAAGTATCTGAACCCAGAATTTTTACGAAAAACTACTAACTACAAGGAGCTAGCACCGTGGCTAAGATTTTGGTAATAGAAGACGAAGAAGCGATTAGAGAGAATATTTTAGAGTTGCTGGAAGCCGAGAATTTTGAAGGAATAGGAGCGAGTAATGGCCAAGTCGGCATCAAATTGGCGATCGAAAAAATCCCCGACTTAATTTTGTGCGACATGATGATGCCGGAAGTAGACGGTCACGGCGTCATCAAAGCTTTGCGCTCCGAACCATTGACTGCCACAATTCCGTTTATTTTCCTCACAGCCAAAGCCGATAAAGTTGACATTCGCACGGGCATGGAACTGGGAGCTGACGATTACATTACTAAGCCCTGTACGCCCCAAGAACTGCTAAAAGCCATTGCTATTAGACTTGAAAAACAAAAAACAATTAGCCGACAATCTCAAAAGACGCTAGACGAATTACGCACTAATATTAGTATGTCGCTGCCCCACGAATTGCGGACTCCTTTGAATGCAATTCTGGGCTTTTCTGAGCTAATTCTGTCAGAATATCAGGTCTTAGAGGAATCAGATATCTTAGAGATGATCGGTCAAATTCAAACTTCCGGTCATCGCTTGTATCGGCTGATTCAGAACTTTTTGCTGTATGCAGAACTGGAGATAGCAGCCACCAATCCCGAACTGCTAAAGGAGATGCGAAACAGCGAATTTAGCTGTGTAAAATCTTTGCTGAGTCAAAAAGCGCGGCAGCAAGCAAAACACGCGAATAGAACAGACGATTTACAATTGAACTTGCAAGATTCATCGGTAGCCATTGATTCTGTGAGGCTCGCAAAAATAGTTGAAGAATTATTGGACAATGCCTTCAAATTTTCTTTAGAAGGAACGCCTGTTTTATTAAGCACTTTCGTCGAAAATCAGACTTTTATTCTGTCTGTTAAAGACCAAGGCCGCGGTATGACTACCGATCAGATTGCACAGCTAGAAGCTTACAGGCAGTTCGATCGCAAACTTTACCAACAAGCAGGTTTGGGATTGGGCTTGGCTATCGTTCAACGCCTTGTAGAATTGCACGGCGGAGAATTTAAAATAGAAAGTTTGCCGCAGCAAGAAACCATAGTTTGCGTTTCCCTGCCTGTCTAAACCATTTTAGATTTTAGATTTTAGATTTTAGAATTGGGGATGATTTACTAGATCAGGGTTGGGATATTCCCTACAGTTGCATTATTTTGGGAAAATCCTATCAACAATATAGCAACCGTGGCCGATGATTGGGAAGTTTTTAATCGCACTTTCCCCATGCGATCGATTGCTTCTTCCTTCTGCTATTATGCAGGAGCGATCGCGCCTTTCAGACACCGCTGCATATAAATTTGAGCTACCTTATCATTAGGGTTGATTTCTAAGCAGGCCGAAAACAATCTTATAGCTTCGCCACACCTATCACTATTGTAGAGTACCAAAGCTTGCTCAAAGATTGTCTTTGTCTCTAACTTTTTCTGTCGTAACTCTGGCGGATCGGCCGCAAATACTTCATAAAGTGTTACCATTCGGGATTTGCCTTTAACTGTTACGCGATCGATCAACCTCAAATCATAAATATTGTTTAACTGTATAAAAGTATTGTGAGTAATTAACATCGAAACTTCATACTCTTTCGTTAAAGTTTCCACGCGGGAGGCTAAGTTTACCGCATCGCTAATCACCGTGCTGTCCATCCGACTTTGGCCGCCCACCGTGCCTAACATCAAAGAACCTGTATTGATGCCAATGCCAATTTGCAGCGGCGGGCCATCGACCTGATTACGACTAATATTATATTCGTTAAGCTCTTCTAGCATTGCAATTCCAGCTTTCACAGCATCGTCCGCACTGCCATCAAACAGCGCCATAATCGCATCGCCAATGTATTTGTCAATAAAACCAAAATTGTCAGTAATTGCCGGTTCCATCCGGGACAAATAACCATTAATAAATTTAAAATTTTCTTCGGGATTCATCCTTTCCGAAAGAGAAGTGAAATCGCGGATATCTGAAAACAGCACCGACATTTCTTTCTGTACCTGATCGCCTAATTTGACTTCCAGAATACTTTCATATCCCAGAAAGTGGAGAAATTGGTGCGGCACAAACCGCCCGTAAGCATCTGTTAATTTTTCTTCCGCTGCTAAAGCTTTTTGCAACTCGTCTGTGAATTGGCGGCGCTCGGTTTCTACCTCTAGACGTTCCGTGATGTCTTGAAAAGCCGCGATGGCGTAAACTATGTTTTTCCGTTCGTCGTAGATTGGAGTCGCCCAAACCTCGATCGGCACAATCCGATCCGATCCATGAACTTCTAGATCGTCCATACGCACAAATTCTCCCCGCAACGCCCGAACAATCGGTTGGCTATCCCTGGGATACAATTGATTAGTTCCAGCGTCGTAAAAATGATAAGCTTCAGGAAATTGCTCAGTACCCCCATCAAAAATTAAACCTTGGGCTAGTATCCTTTCGCCCCAAGAATTCATGTAAAAAGGTTTACCCTTACCATCCACAACAAATATTCCTACTGGCATCGCTTCCAGGAATTGAGTCAATCGGCTTTCGTTTTCTGACAGTGCCTCATTTAACTTTTCTTCGGCTGCCAAAGCTTTTTCTAAATCATTAGTAAACCTAATTCGTTCCACTTCTACCTGTCTTTGCAAACTAATATCCTTAGCAAAACCCTGATAGTAAAGCACTTCACCGTTAGCATCATAAACTGTGCGCGCATACTCAGAAATCCAGATAATGCTGCCATCTCGACAGTAAACCTGAGACTCAAACTCACACAGAGTACCGTGCTGTTTCATCAGCCCCAAAAACTCTTGACGGCGGTTCGGTTCCACGTACAATTGCTGCTGAATATCATTAATACTTTCTATCAATTCTGACGCAGAATCGTAGCCGTAAATTTCCGCCAGAGCAGGATTCGCACTGATAAAATGTCCGTCCGGCGTCGTCTGAAAAATACCTTCTAGAGCATTTTCAAATATCCCGCGATACTTCTCTTCAGCTTGAATTAGCGCCGCTTCAGCTTCCTTGCGTTCACTTATGTCACTAAAAGCAATAATCGCATAGGAAATGTCTCCTGTAGAATCATAAATTGGAGTTGCCCAACTCTCTACAGGAATAATTTTATTAGCTGTACGAATTTCTACACCCTCAGTCCGCACATTTTCGCCCCTAAGCGCCCGCATAATTGGCAATTCTTCCACAGGGCATCTCTGATTAGTCCCGGTTTTATAGAATTGATAAATAGCTGCTTTTTGCTCTGAATTAATATGTGGCACAGTGCCTTTGCCAAATACATCCCGCGCTTTCTGGTTAGCGTAGAAAGATTGCCCGTTTGCATCAAGTACACACACGCCCAATGGCATAGCTTCTAAATATTGCGTCAAGCGACTTTCGTTTTCATGGAGTTTGGCAATCAGCATCGCCTGCTTGCGGTTTAATTTTACCAACTCCTGATTCATTTCCTGCAGTTCTCTTTGTTTTTCCGCTAATTGTTTATCTTGAAAATATCTATATATTGCCTCAGTGACCGTTAATTTTAAGTCATCACATTGCCAAGGTTTAGGTATATATCGGTACAATTTAGCATAGTTAATAGCATTGGCTACCGCATCCAAATCGGCCTGGCCCGTCAGCATGATTTTGAGACAGTTCGGCGAGATAGCATGAACGCTCCTTAATAGTTCGTCTCCTTTCATGCTAGGCATGATATGATCCGAAATAACCAAAGGAACTTCATACTGTTCTGCTAAAAGTTCTGACAGCAACTCTAAAGCTTCTTCGCCACTTTGGGCCGTTTCAATTAAATATTTATCTTCAAAGGCTTTTAGGAGGTCTATTTCCAGACTATCGAGTATAGTCTGCTCATCATCCACACAAATAATGACTGGTTTTTTCATAAATTTGCTAGACCAGACTTAATCGCTTCAATTAATTCTTGATTCTGCCAAGGTTTTTCTATGAAAGCATGAAGATTAGCTTGATTTTTTGTGCGTTCGATTGCTTCTTTGTCGGCTTGTCCTGTCAGCATCACTGTCACAATTTGCGGATATTTTTGGTGGATTTTAATCAGCAACTCATCTCCTTTCATTCCGGGCATCAACCAATCAGAGACAATTACTAAAATATTAACCTCAGCTTCACAGAGCTCTTCAATAATTTCCAGGGCCTCGGCAGCACTTTCAGCAAATTCGCAAAGATATTTACCGTTAAATGCCTGTTGCAGTTCAATTTCCAGACTTTCCAACACTCCTACTTCATCGTCCACACACAAAATTGCTGATTTAGACATCGCTAGTTTCCTTCTTTAGTGGGGTAGGGTGAACCCCCATGGGCAGTACACCGTTTTCCAAATTCTACATTCTGCGCGGGTAGACTGCAAATTTTCGCCCCCGACTTCAGCATCCGGCGCTTTAGCTACTCAGTTAAATTAATCGGCAAACACACGGTAAATACTGTTTTACCGGGCCTCGACTCCACATCAATTTTACCTTGATGTTTTTCAATTATTTTTTTGACAATATCCAGTCCCAATCCGCTGCCTTCTCCCGCAGGTTTGGTGGTAAAAAAAGGCTCAAAAATTTTCGGAATAATCTCTGGTTGAATCCCCTTACCGCTGTCAATAATTTTTACCAAGAGGCTGGTATCTTGTTGTAGCGCGTCAATTGTTAAAGTCCCTTGATTGTCCATCGCTTGTAAGGAATTGTGAATTAAATTTGTCCAAACTTGATTGAGTTCATCAGGATAACATAGTACCACAGGCAATTTATCTTGATAGTTTCTGAACACTTCCACACCCTGCTTGATTTGGTTTTGGTAAAGAGTTAATACAGTTTCAATTCCATCCGTAATATTCACTTGTATTTTTTCCCCATTTACATCGTAACGCGCATAATTTTTCAGGGCAAAGACAACTTTGGCAGCGCGTTCAGTAGCGGTAGCGATGGTTCGGGCGCTTCTGTGAATGCTAGCAAAGTCGTAGGCTGTTTTTATAATATTTTCGCTGTCAGGATCTTTGAGCAACGACAAGAATTCTTGCAAATTTCCTTGCAATCCGATATTGACTAAAATGCTAGCAAGGCTGTCAGCATTGTCAAGACCTTCCGACTCTAGTTGCTGCTTCACTCCTTTTTTCAATACCCGTTTTTCTCGAGTAGATAAAGAGTAATTTTGTTGACTAGAACTGTACATCAAACGCAAGAAATCTTGCTGGCGTTCAGCAGACAGTTCTTTAAAAAAAACTGGCAAGCTTTCGAGATTGTTATCCAAAAAGCTGGTAATATTTCCAATAGACGACCGAATCGCTCCCAACGGCGTATTGATTTCGTGAGCAATGCCCGCAATCAGTTGCCCTAATGCAGCCATTTTTTCCGATTGCACTAATTGATTCTGAGTAGCTTGCAGTTGGTCTAAAGTAACTGTAAGTTCATTGTTTTTCTGTTGGAGTTTTTTTCGCAACTGGCACATTGCTAAATGGGTTTCTACCCTCACTAGAACCTCTTCCACCTGAAAGGGCTTAGTAATATAATCTACCCCGCCCACAGCAAAGGCTTTGACCTTGTCAAGTACGTCATTAATCGCGCTAATAAAAATTACCGGGATTTCGCAAGTTCGTTCATCAGCTTTGATCTTTTCGCAAACTTCATACCCATTCATTTCGGGCATCATAATATCCAGCAAAATCAAATCTGGAGGCATACCTTTGGCTGCCGAAAGCGCTAACTCACCGCTAGGTACCGGGCGAACTTTATAGCCCTTGCTGTTCAAAATTCCGGCTAGCAGCCGCAAATTAGCTGGGGTATCGTCAACTACTAAAATATTACCGCGATCGGTGCTAGGAATGTCGTTATTCATGTGATCTTGCTTGAGATATTAATTTTAAAAGTTTGTCGTACTCAAAATTTTCTATACAATTTGCGATCGCGCCTGCCGTTACTGCATCCTTTAAGCGAATTTGCTCTATCAAAGTATCAATTAAATCCATATCTGCATTCTGTATTGCTAGCTTTAAATCAGCTACCAGTGAATCAGGCAATTTTACGAAATCAGTCGCACTCATAGCGCGATCGCCCTCTTTGATTGCCGATAAATCACTTTGAGCCGGATCTTCATAAATATAGCGCACTCCGATATGTTTGTGCATAGCATCAAAAATATCGGGTTCCCGGAAAGGCTTCCTCATAAAAGCATCGCAACCCGCCGATAAAATAACTGCCCGTTCTTCCTCCAAAACGCTGGCTGTCAGCGCAATAATCGCAGTAGCTTGACCTTTAATAGTACCTTTAATGTATTGCGTAGCTTCGTAGCCGTCCATCACAGGCATTCTCATGTCCATCCAAATGAGATGCGGTTCCCAACTATCCCAAATCTCAATAGCTTCTTGACCGTTATTCGCTTCTTTTAGTTCAAAACCCAGAGGAGAGAGGATTTTAATTAACAATTGGCGATTGAGCGGTTTATCGTCTACTATCAAAATTCGATAGGTGTGTTGGTTGGGAACCAGGCCTATAACATTCCTGATCGGCTTTGGGCGTTCAATATCAGCCGCATCGACAGCAATAACTTGAATATCGAACTGAAAATTCGTTCCCTTACCAACAGCAGAACTGACGCTCATTTCACCGCCCATTAATTCCACAAATTTGCGACTGATGGGCAATCCCAAGCCAGTACCTTCTTGCGAATCTTTGCCTGTCTTGGTTTGCACGAAAGGTTCAAAAATATCGTCTAATTCATTGGTAGCAATACCGGGACCAGTATCCTCGACTTCAAAATGAAGGAAGAAGGAAGAGGTAGAAGCTGCATCGTCATTTGGGGTTGCAATGATTTGGTTGTTCGACTGACTGATTTGAGATATTTTAAGACCATTTATGGCGAAAAAATTTGTAGGTTTTGATACTGCAAAATCAGAAAAAATTCCCCCTTGTGCCTGCTGATTTCGGCCTAATGACTGCTTGCCAACTCTTACCGCTACACAGCCTGCCTCGGTAAACTTAAGAGAATTATTGAGCAGATTAATTAAGATTTGCCGCAACTTTAACTCGTCAGTTTTTATATATTGTGGCACATCGGGACTGCAGTCAAAAATCAACTGCAAGTGCTTGTCATCTGCTTTGAGTTGAAACATATCTTCCACGTCGTTTAGCAGGCGATAGAGGTCGAATTTTTGGGGATTGAGGGTGGTGCGCCCCGATTCAATTTTAGATAAATCCAGCACGTTATTAATCAGGGTAAGGAGGTGTTCTCCGCTGCTGCTAATTATGCTAATATTTTCTTGATGCTCTGGGGAGAGAGTTTGGCTGCGAGTCATCAGTTGGGAAAAACCGAGAATTGCATTGAGAGGCGATCGCAATTCGTGACTCATATTAGCAAGAAAGGTACTTTTAGCTTGATTCGCTACTTCCGCTTTGTCTTTAGCTATAGCCAATTCTGCCGTCCGCTCTTGCACTCGCTGTTCTAAAGTTTCAAAAGATTGTTGCAATTGTTGAGCCATGCTGTTAAATGACTTAGCTAATTCCCCCAATTCGTCGGAGCGTTCGCTTTCTACTGTTTTATCCCATTCACCTTTAGCAATATTTTGGGCTGCTGTATTTAAGCGCCAAATAGGATTTGTCACCCAGCGAGAAGTCAGAATGCCGATAACTAAAGCTACTCCTAAAGCTGCTAAACATAGCCAAATAGTAGTCTGGGTATTAGCATCTATTTCTTTGGTAAAATCTGATTCGGGAACAACTACCACAATCAGCCAGTCTAAACCTTTGCCATCTTGGAACGGTAGAACTTTTACAAATTGTCGCTTGTTCTCTATTTCAAAATTAAAGAGATAGGAAGTTTTTATTTGCTTTAATTCCTGAAAACGAACTGCTACATATTTAGCTGTAGCTTGAGTCGAGTGGTCAACACTCTCTTCTGCTTTGAACAGTTCTTTCTTATTATTATTGATGCGAAATGGTTGTTCGGCAGTTGAAGTTGCCAGTAAAGTACCATTCTTTTCCATAATAAATGCTTGCCCGGATTTGCCAATTTTGAGACTGTTTAAAAAACTCCCAATATGGTCTAGACGCAAGGCGCTAATTAATACTCCTTGTAGCTGATTGTTCTCGTATACAGGTTGGAGCGCACTGAGTATTAAGGTTGGTTCTAGAAACGAAATATAAACGGAACTCCAAGTTGGTTGTTCGAGATGAGCCGCATTTTTGTACGAAGGATGTTCGCGGATGTCAAAGTTTTTGACAACTGTTGCTAGGGTAGTGCGATCGCCTGTATCATTAGTATGGTAAGAATAAAAATCAAAACCAGTAGATTTGCCTGATAAATTAATCATTAGAGAGCCATTTGACAGTTTCTCTCCGGTTCGATAGTCTCCATTCTTGTTGCCAATGGAGGTAAAATTGATATATGGATATAATTGTACTTGGCGCCAAAGATATTTCTCCCAAGCGGATAAGTTGTCCATATTTAACAACCCGAGTTTGACAGCATCCAGCTTGGTTTGATTGATTTGATGGGGAGTTGTTAGGTAAACTTGCAGGTTTTGCTCGACCCGCAAACTCACCTCGCTCATTAACTGACTGGCAAGGTTATTAACTGCTTTTTGTCCGTTTCTAAAAGACAGATATCCTACGAGTCCCACGGCTCCCACGATTTGCAATACAAATGGAACTATGAGAACAGTTCGCAGCGATAATTTGTCTAAAATTTTAGAAACCATAAGATTGAGGGGTTTGGTGAACTTAGTCTAGAACCGTATTTGCACAACCTGTCTTAACTGCAGCACCATTTATTTACTGCCGATTAGCTAGGGGAATTGATGCGGGCTATTTTAGCTGTGGTAGATGCTCGACCCCGATCGCTTGTGAACCTAATGTTTGGTCGATTAAAGTCTATTATTTTACCCATTGTCGTATTATTGTTACCATTTAGGTAAAAGTTGCCGTCTCTGGCTGCGAGAATGGCCTGATACCCGATCGCGCGGGCGAGTTTAACCCGCATGGGTCAAGCGGTTTGGAGGCCGGCCAGGAAATTTGCGATCGGCACTCGCCATTTTCCGCAAGACGTGTTATACTTCAGAAAGTCGAGGGCACGTAGCTCAGTGGATAGAGCATCAGGTTCCGGTCCTGAGGGTCGGGGGTTCAAATCCCTCCGTGCTCACTTTGTATGTCGTTTGCGGAGTAAGGGTTTCAGGTTAATTGTATTACCGATAGTCCTATTTTCCGCTCAAATTTCGCTCCCATCTGTTCCAAGTATCTCCAAAACCACCTCCATATCTGCCAAGTTTGCGCCGGACTTTTTGCGCCGCGCTTTCAACTGGTTGAGCAAGTCGGCTGGCTCTGGAAAATCTGCGACGGTCGGAGCGGAGTTTTCCAATAGCTCCGTGCTCATGTAGATTTATAGAATGACTGATTTTGATAGACCGGGGACAAATTTTTGTCCTCGGCCTCAATTATTGTGATTTAAGCGTCAGTGTCAAAAATTGAATCGCCACTGTACTCGCAGGTCGCGGACTGATTGCGCCCCTGTTGCTTGGCACGGTAGAGTGAACGATCGGCAAGCGCAATCAAGTCAGCCGATGATAGTTCCGAAATCGGAATCAAGTTGGCGATACCCATACTAATAGTAACTACATCGCTCACATCAGAGGTTTTGTGAGGAATATGTAAAGCTTGAATAGCAGCGTGAATCCGTTGGGCTACCGAACTCGCTCCTTCAATATCTGTATTAGGCAAAATGATGGCAAATTCTTCTCCGCCGTAACGCGCCACTAAATCCGCCGGACGGTACACCACCTCTTGCACCGTCTGAGCAAGTTTGAACAGACAACTATCCCCCATTTGATGACCGTAGGAATCATTATAACGTTTGAAATAATCCACATCAAATAACAAAAGAGAAATAGGTTTTTTTTCCCGGTATAGCCGCTGCCATTCATGCTCTAAGCGGTCATTAAAACAGCGACGATTAGCAATTTGAGTCAACCCATCAATATTTACCACTTGTTCTAAGAGATGAGTAGCGCGCGCTAGTTCTTCGTTAGAGAGTGCCAGTTGTTGATTAATTTCTCTCATCCGCGCTTGAGCCTGCTGCCTTTCTGCCAATTCCTTCTGCAACTTCTGAAAAATATCCGCTTGTTTAATGGCGATCGCTAACTGATTAGCAATCTGTTTAACAAGGTCAACTTCAAATTCTTCCCATTGCCGAGGCGCAGAACATTGATGAATACATAACAACCCCCACAAATCTTGTCCATTGAGCAACGGCGCCACTAAATTAGCCCGAACCGGAAATTGTTTCCAAAGAGCGCGGTAACAGTGTTGAAGGTCAATATTATTGATATTTTCTACTATCTGCGTTCTCCATTCTTGATATGAATCAGGATATTGTTCACCACAACAATGGTCGTTAAATTGATTTTTGCTTACCAATTTACATCCTTCGCCTACGGATTCTGAAACAAACTCACCATATCCAAATTTACTATCAGGATCGAACTTAAATATGCCGACGCGCTCGGCATCAAGAAACAAGCGAATATCCTGCGAAGCAATCTCAAAAATTGTAGACAAATCAAGAGATTGACGGATGTGTTGAGTAATTTCTTGAAGTAATATCGCCTTGTCGTACTGTTTCCGCAGAGCGATTTCTGCTTGCTTTTGGGCGAGAATAGCTGCCTCTGCTGCTTTTTTTGCTTTAATAATTTCACCTTCGTATAGGATACGCTGGCGGATACAGATCAAGATGCAATTGTTGACGAAGCTTCCTCCTTTCTCCCGACGCACAGCGTTGATCAGCATCGGTATATCACTACCCTCCTTTGACCTTAATGAGAAGTAAATTTCCTCTACTTTACCATGGAGCTTCAACAGGGGGAAGAAATGGGTTTGATAGAAAATCCGGCTGGCCATTGGCAGAATGAATTCCATCTTCTGTCCCCGCAGTTCATCGGTTTCGTATCCGAGTAATTGCAGTAATGTGGCGTTGACCATTACGATCGTACCATCGTCAGCAAACGAGAGGAATCCACAGGGTGACGTGTTGAGTAGCTCGTCTATCTGGTAGGTCATGTTTGCCATACAAATCAGGTAGTATGAGGTACACTCAAATACTCCTTAATCATCTCGATCGTCTCTTGTGGATGACTCAGGTGCGGGCAATGTCCCGTAGCTTTCATCACCCGTAGCGTACTTTTAGGTAGGTGGCGGTGGAGGTAATCCCCTACCTGGGTGGGAGCAATCACGTCATCAGCGCATTGCAATATCAGTGTAGGTACTGATGCCTTGGGTAAATCACTGCGATTGTCAGAGTAAAAAGTTACCTCGGCAAAGCGACTTGCAATCACCGGATCCGTAGAGCAAAAACTTGTCTCAAGTTCCTCAGTTAACTCAGGACGATCCTCATTCTGCATCACCATTGGCGCCAGAAAGCTTGCCCAACCAATGTAATTTTTCTCCATGATATCGAGGAGATCCTCAATATCTTTGCGCTCAAACCCTCCGTAATAATTTGGTAAATCATTGATGTAGCAAGGTGAAGGCGCTACGAAAATCAGGCGATTAAAGTAATTAGGAGCTTGAATTGAGGACAGAAGGCCGATCATACTGCTGACAGAATGACCGACAAAAATTACATCCCTCAAGGCTAATTGTTCACAGATATCGAGGACATCCTGAACATAGCCATTGAGGTCGCTGTACCGTTCATAACTGTAGGCACTAATATCAGACTGTCCCGAACCTACATAATCAAATAGGATAATTTTGTAATCCTTCTCGAAGGCCTGTGTTACGAAACGCCACATATTTTGATCGCACCCAAATCCATGAGCAAACATCATCGTCTGGGTGCCTTGTCCTAAGACTTTTATATTATTCCGTAAGAAAATTTTTTTAGTCATTTGAGCGAGACGAGCATTAAATTAATTATAAGACTTTTGCGCGCTTTCATGAGGGACGATTGCTGATCCCACATAGCGGTAGGCAACAATTCAGGATGTCGGATTAATTGAATGGCAACCTCAGCAATGGCAGGCTTCCTCAACATATAACGCTGCCCGATTTCCTAGGCGATCGCTTGTAACGATTCCCATTTCGCTGGGGCTTCCATTCCTTCAGCAATTATGCTGAGATTTAACCCCTCTGGGATTACAACTATGGGTTTTTGAATTCCGCGATCGCTCGGAAGGCTAGCTAAATCCCGGACAAATGAGGGATCAATTTTGAGCGACTTCACCAGAAAATTTTTCAGATTCTTAAAAGCAGCATAGCCAGTCGCAAAATCCTCGACAAAAATCCCAATACCATGCTTTGATAATTTGCTCAAAACATGGTATGTAATGTCAACATTAAGCATCATTACAGTTTCCGTAATCTCTAGCTATCGATATTTTGGCTTCATCTCGGTGCGATCAACAATGCGATCGCTCTTAGCGATTAAAGTCGGTTGGCTGAGTTGACGTGCCGACAGATTCACCGCGATATTAGGAAGAATTAGTCCTGCTGCTAGCCACTGCTGATATTGCCCACAAGCTTGCTCTAAAACCCATTTGCTCTTCGGGCAAAATCAATCTAGTTTTTTCGGCGAGGGGAATACATCGATGGCGATGAATCCAACCTACTTCAGGAGAATGCCCTCCTCCTACTATAACTTTAACACCAGCAAGGCTACCTGTTTGCAAATCGAGTAGAGACAGGATTTTATGATTTTTGAGATGTCATTGAAATATACAATTTAGAGAAACAACAGCTTACCCCTAGATTTTTACCACAACCAATTTAGTGGGATTACTATAGCAAAAGGCGGTGATGAAGAAGGCAATAAAAGCTCCTATTTCAGCAATTAAGAACCTGCCAAATATTGTCGCGGTTGCTATAAATGTTCACAAAATCCTCAAATTAAAAAAGTTGGGTTTCCTAGCTCAACCCAACCTACTTTTAACAACGAATTACTGCTAACTCTCAAATATCCTCGTCATCTTGACCTTGCACACCCTGGAGAATCCGCGATAGCTCACTCTTCTCATTAATCGTAATCCGAGTCGGAGAACCGCTGATAATCCGTTCGTAACCACGGAACGAATCTTTAATTTGTGGGCCTCTTTCAGTAATTGTGTATTCCCGGATTCCTTTGTCGTGCCACGAACCGCGCATCTTAAACACATTAATTGCCCGCGACATTTCTCCTCGAATCTCTACATACTGCAGCATAATAATTGTGTCAGTAATCGTAGAAATATGGGAGTCGGTAATCGAATTAGAACCCATAAACTGGTCGCTTGTATTCGTAAAAAAGCCAGTGATTTCTTCCTGCTTCGCAAAACCTGTCACTCCGATCACAAATTGCCTGAAAGCATTATTGCTGACACCCCTAGCTAAAGCCGACAGCGAGTCTATAGCAATTCTAGAAGGTTTGAACTCCGCAATTTCTGATTTAATAGTCTGCAAGTGGTCTTCCAAACCAGCAGATTCCGGGTAAGTACACAGCAGCTTCAGCATTCCTTTCTGTTCCATTTCCTCAAAATCAATGCCCCAAGAATAAGCATTGCGGAACAACTGAGCTCGCGACTCTTCATAGGCAAACAGCAGCGCCCGATTGCCGTTCATACAAGCATTCTGCAAGAACTTGCTCACCAACAGCGTTTTGCCGGTTCCCGTTGCACCCGTAGCCAAAATAATCGAGTCTTTGAAGAAGCCGCCACCGCACATCTCGTCGAGAGTTTTATCGCCCGAAGAAACCCGCACGTTGGAAGACTTTTGAGTTAATCGCATCGCCCCTAATGGGAAAATATTAATTCCGTCATTAGTCATAGTAAAAGGATATTCGCCCTTCATATGAGTTGTACCGCGCAACTTCAAAATTTCGATGGTGCGGCGGCGGCGTTCTCCTTCCAATACGTTGCGAACAATCACCACATTATCCGACACAAACTCTTCCACTCCAAACCGAGCCACCGGGCCGTATTCTTCCACCCGTTCCGTCGTCATAACTGTAGTTGCTCCGACTTGTTTGAGGCGCGCAACTAAGCGAAAAATTTCTCGGCGCACCACCGATGCAGCATCGTACTGCTGAAATACGGCGGTAACAGAATCTATTGAAACCCGCTTGGCTTTGTACTTGCGAATGGCGTACTGAATTCGCTCGATTAAGGCTGATAAATCAAAATTTCCTACGATATCTTGACCTTCTGGATCGGGGGAAGCGTCCAAAATAAATAGCTTGCCTTCCTCGATTAACTGTGCTAGATCCCAACCGAAACTGCAAGCATTTTTAATAATATCTGTCGGAGATTCTTCAAAAGTTACGAACACTCCAGCTTCGTCAAAATGGGTAATTCCATTATAGAGAAATTGTACGGCAAATAAAGTTTTTCCCGTTCCTGATGTGCCACTGACTAGGGTGGTTCGGCCGATGGGCATTCCGCCGTGACTGATGTCATCGAAACCCTCAATCATCGTGCGAATTTTTTCAACTCCTGCCGTTACCAATCCTTCTCGTTTAACCGTTTGACTAATTTCATTCATGTCGATTTTTGTCAACTCTCAGTATTCTTTAGTTGTCACTCATTAACCGCGGATCGTGAGTCTTTGTACCCAGCTTTTAGTTTTGGCTCTTGCTCAATAACTAATGACTGCTGAATGCTGACTAATGACCCCGCCCAAAAACCGATACCGTGCCACGTACTCCTGTCGTGGAAAGATAGAAATTTTAGACTTTTGTTCAACCTCCCAGATTCATCTGTGGAGTAAATCTAAAATCTAAAATCGTTCGACGATCGCGCGACTCGACGCTTCGACGCTCGCGCTCGCCGAACGTTTGACGCCAAACCGAAGTCTCAAATCTAAAATCGACTGACTCTTACCTGATTATCTTATGAATTCAGGTCTTCTTCGCGAAGTTCTTCATAGAGCAAATCTAATCCTATCAGAACTTTCTCACGATCGGACAAATCGCCAATAATTTTTCGCACCGGCGGCGGCAGGATTTTGGCCAGCGTCGGGGTTGCCAATATTTTGTCCTCTTCTGCTAGCTGAGGGTTTTTGAGAACATCTATGACTTTCAGCGCGTAGACACCTTGAAATTCTTGTTCTAGGATGTCCTTTAGGGTTTTCAAAGCTCGCACTGAGTTGGGAGTATTCCCCGCAACGTATAGCTTCAGAACGTAGGTTTTCTTCAGAGGACTCATGAACTTTTTTAAATGTTGAGTATTAGTTGTCAGATGTTAGTTGTAGTTGTTATTTGTCTTAAATCCGCTGTTCTTTGTTATTTTATAATAATTTCAGCCTCACGCTCGATCGGCAGTTGGTCGGCTCCTTTATTTTTTGTTAGATTCTACCTTCTACCTTTTGTTTCTTCAATTATGCCAAATCCCTGCTACATTCTACCTTGAGATGTCTCTTTCGGAATCGATCGCCGATACATCTCGCACATATGAGCGATCGCGTCAATCAGGGTCAAACGGTAATCTAGCAATATTTCCTCGCTGCGCCCTTCTAATTTTAGCTGTTTAGCAAACTCGTCCATCAATTCCATGTGAATTTCTACAATTTGAGTCACGGGAACGTCAGCAAAAAAAGCCAAATTCACAAATTCATCTATTTGATTGTTGACGGCAGCATCTTGAGAAAAGTAATTCAAAACGATGTCGCGATAACTTGACTTGAGTTGCTCCAAAAACTTTTGCTTTTCGGGGGCCGACAGATTTTTCAAAAAAATCTGAGAATTTCTTTTATAATACACACCTAAGTATCCTAATCGCTCCCGTAATTTTTCCGCCAGTCGCCGCTGCTGTCGGCTGAGCAAACTTTGAGCAGTCAATTGGGCTGTCGCATCGACGGTTACGGATTGGTAATTGACAGGAACCGGAGTTGAAAGTTTCAGAAATTGTGCGATCGCCCGATCGATAGCGGCAGCTATGGATCTCGATCGAGCGATTGCCAGTTGCACCTCAGCAGGGTGATAAAAAAAAGCACAGCTTTCGTCTTGACTCTGGTTGGCGGTACTGGCTGCGGCCTCAAAACCATCTGAATATGGTGCTTCGGGCTTGCCATCTACCTGCGCGTGAGGCGAAAAAATCACAGCAGGCAAAAAGAGCGATCGTTCTTGCAGCTTCCCCAGAAGCGATCGCAGATCCCCATCCACCTCCAAAACCAAACAATCAAGGTGATAATTGTGTTTAAGGAACCCCAAAAGCTCCACTGCCGACTTAATGTGCGTTAAAGTATAGCGTTCGCCTCTCAAAAGCTCGATCGCAGAGGCTGCAATTTCCTCAGAGCGGACAAAAATACCGATAGACAGTTGAGGAAGCAAAGCTGTAGGTGCACCACCTAAGTTGCCTGAAAGTGCTGGATCGCTCAGAGTTGATATCTCCTTTACAAAAAACTTAACATTTTAACAATCATCTCAACATTTATTTTAACCAATCTTAACCGCAAAATAAGTGATGCGCTTCTACCAGAGGAAGAATCAAAGTGTACTCCGTGGTTTTTGTGTCAAGCACCCTGAGCGTGATTTCTGCAATTAAGCTTAAGCCTTAAAATAATTGCTAGTCGCCTCAAATCAGGCGTAGGCATCGAACTCCCCGGTCTCGGTGCGGATAACGAGCCTGATAGCGAACTGATATAAAACAAATAAGATACAGAAATTCGCAGCTACATTGAGCATCAAAAATATTACTGCTCTCGCGAGCAGACTTTCAGGTTTGTTATGCCACTCACCACCCCCAGTCTCAAAAATTTTATCGAGCCAGTGCCGCTGTGCCTCCAAACGAGTGCGCTAGAATCGCTGCAGTCAATTTTCAGCTCCTGCAACTGCGATCGAGTCGCAGTAGTCAACGAACAGTTACAGCCGCTGGGATTAGTGTACCTCCGCAGCCTTTGGGCTTGGGGAGCCGATCGCACAAACGACGGGCCGCAACCTTTGTCAGAAAGCTCGATCGCGATCGAACCAGTCAGAGCATTACCCGCCACTATGAGCGTCAGGGAATTCTGGGAGTACCTGCAAACAGAAGAACAGAACACCCCAGCCCAGCCAAACCGCCAAACCGCCGGCATTTCATCAAACAACCCGATCGCCGTCACAGATGCCAGCGGTCAATTTTTAGGAATGCTAGACAGCCTGAGCCTGCTGCAATTCGCCGCACTCAACAGCAGCTCGCTCTGCAGCCTCACAGAGCAGGAAACAGCCGTCAAAGAAATCGAATTAAAACCGGTTTCCGAAGCCATCGCCACGGCCCTAGGCGCTCAAGTACGCTTTTTAGAAGCAGGATTGAAACCTTCGGAAAACCTCAACTCCCTAGTTGAACTGTTGGAAAAACTGCCCCTGCCCCTGAGATTGCAAACCCCAACCGCACAAATAGTCAGTCAAAACGCAGCGTGGCGGATTTTGCTGGGAGCAGGCCCAGAACCAGTTCCCGAACCAGCAGCAAATTTGGGTAAACACTCGCCCCGCAAACCAAGCAATTTAACAAGCGAATACAAGAGCGTGCAGTTTGAGGCCATCACCAAAGACTGCAGGAGCCTAGTAGGAGCAAGTAGATCGGGCGATTCCCTGCGGGATAGCTTCGCCGCGCGTGATTCAACAGCAGCCACCAGTTGCCCACTACCCTTGTACGCCGCCGCCTCCCCCTCAACCTTAACCGCTCCAGCTTGGTGTCCCATGGCCGGCAAACCAGACACCTACATTTGCGAGTGTCCCGTACAAAAAGGTCAAGAACGGATCTGGCAATTTGTCAAACAGCCGCTCTCAGACAAGCTAATTTTAGTAATGGGACAAGATGTCACCGAAGAACATTTAGTCGCCAAAGAACTAGCAGCGAAAAACGCAGATTTAATCCACCTCAACCGACTAAAAGACGAATTTTTATCCTGCATCAGCCACGAACTAAAAACCCCCCTCACCGCCGTCCTCGGTTTGTCCAGCCTCCTCAAAGATAAATTGATCGGAGAACTAAACGACCGCCAAACACGCTACGCCAAACTAATCCATAAAAGCGGGCGGCATTTGATGACAATAGTTAACGACATTTTAGACTTGACCCGGATGGAAACCGGGCAGCTAGAACTAATTCCCGAAGCAGTGGAAATAGCATCAACCTGCCAAAGAGCCTTTGAACAAGCAAAACAACTGCAACAGCAAGAAGAAAAAAACCCTCCCGCCCCCAGCAAAACGGACGGTACAGCCAACGCAGAACCATCCGCCCAAATAGAATTTACACTCGAAATAGAACCGGGACTGAGCCAATTAATTGCCGACGAACTGCGACTGCGGCAAATGCTAGTTAACCTCCTTTCCAACGCCCTAAAATTCACAGAAATCGGTGGCAAAATCGGATTGAAAGTAAATGTTTGGGAAGGCTGGATCGCATTCACAGTTTGGGACACTGGCATCGGCATCCCCGCCGACAAACAGCACCTAATCTTTCAGAAATTTCAACAGCTAGAAAGCCCCCTCACCCGCCGCTTTCAAGGAACCGGACTGGGACTGGTACTGACTCAACGCCTAGCTCGGCTCCACGGCGGAGACGTTTCGTTTATTTCCTCAGAAAACCAAGGCTCTCAATTTACCCTGCTGCTGCCACCAACTCCTCCGGGAAACAGCAGCGAAGAAGTCCCGGCACCGGGAGCCGCTGAGGAAGAATTATTAAAACCCCAATATCAGATTCCGATCGCCAATTCTCGCTCTCGTTTAGTATTAATAGTCGAAGCAGTTCCCAAATATATCGAAGATTTAACCAACGTCATCTCAGGTTTGGGCTACCAAGTAATAGTGGCCCGTTCCGGCACCGAAGCGCTGGAAAAAGCCCGCAGGTTTAGTCCCGAAGCGATTTTCCTCAACCCGCTGCTGCCCCTGCTGTCGGGTTGGGACGTGCTGACGCTGCTCAAGAGTGACCCGGATACCCGATCGATTCCGGCGATCGTCACGGCCACCAGAGGCGAAAAAGAACGGGCCAGTGTCAACAGGGCCGAAGGCTTTTTGAGCTTGCCGGTGGAAGAACCCGCTTTGCGGCGGCTGCTGGCAGACTTGATCGGCCACA
Organism: Microcoleus sp. AT8-A3; assembly: GCF_036705675.1. Taxonomy (NCBI): domain Bacteria; kingdom Bacillati; phylum Cyanobacteriota; class Cyanophyceae; order Oscillatoriales; family Microcoleaceae; genus Microcoleus; species Microcoleus sp. AT8-A3. The sequence continues at coordinate 81,135 of NZ_JAUBVD010000015.1, read as the reverse complement.
GTAATGCTAGTAGCGCCAAAGTAAGGAGTTCTTTAACCGTGTTGTGGCTCAGCCCGCAAAACAGTTCGTCTCAAGGTTCCGCTTTACTGCTCAACCCCAACTACTGCCGGGTTTTAGAAGCAGACGACCTCGGCCAAGCAGAACTCGTGGCCCGAATTTGGCGGCCCGATGCGATCGTCTTAGACGGTACAAGTCAACTGCAAAACCCCTTAGCTTTTATCGAACAGTTAAGTCGGTCTCGAAATTTGGGTTCTCTCCCCTTGGTGACTTTAGACTCCCGAACTACGCAACTGGCAAATCAAGTCAAAGGATTGTCCGTATTTCCCTGTTTAGCCACTAGCAGTCCCGACGACGGTGAAACTTCACCAACCGGGTTAATGCCAAGTGCTTTGTGGCAAGTAATTCAAGTTGCTGCGGGCATGAGTTGGAAGCCCAGCATTTTATTTGCCGACATTTCGACTTTACCGGATTTGCACTCCTCTTCTGGGGGGAAGCCGACGGGAGAATTGGAACATGGCGATCGATCGACCGCGGCCGAGATTCCCCTCCCCAATTCCCAGTTTTCTACTCCCAACTTTCAAGCTTTGATTCAGTACGTCCAAACCGCAGGATTTCGAGGGTCGATCGCTCAGAGCTGGACAGAAGTTTTGCAGCAGTTGCAATATCAAAGCGTTGACTTAGTTTTGCTGTGCTTGCGAGATGCCCCCTCAGAATCCCCCGCTATGTTGCAGGCGCTATCGAACCTGCGGCAAATGGCAGTAAAACTGCCAATTTTAGTCTGGGATTATCGATCGGCTGTAAATTCGGAATCCGAGGCGATCGACTTTCTACTGCAAGAAGTATCTGCCAAAATTTTGCCTTCTTCCCTATCGGCAGCACAATTGTTAGACAAAATTCAACAAGCTTTATTAACTCACTAAAATTTTTGAAAATGAAGGATTTACCAGGTTTAGATTGAATAATTTACTCCTTTATAACCAGTAAAAACAAAAGAGTATTTAGGACAAAAAAAAGGATTTTTTAAGTTTTAAAATATAAACCGCGAAGCGTTATTTATTGACTCATTTAAGTTGCTAATAACTCATAATTGTGCCTATTTGTAGTGAGGTAATCAGTCGTGTCTAAAACAGTGAATAAAAACGACAATCCAGAATGTAAACATAATTTGAGAAGTATTTAAATGAAAACCAAAAAGTGTTGCGAGTCAAGAAGCAATATCAAAACTCAAAAATATGAGTTATTATAGGCGATCGAGAAACCCTTATATTTTTTTCTGGGGCTGTACAGTGCCTAATCGCATTCCTTTAATATCTCTGCTACTCGCACTCGGTTTGGGGGCAATGCCCGAGCCTGCTGTTGCACAGGCACTCCTGCCTTACACCCTGCAAATCGACTCGGCCCAACTCGAACAAACGGCATTGAGCCTTGCAGAAGAAGCCGTCCAGCTAGCCAGACTCCAGCAGTACCAACTAGCGGTACCCAGAGCCGAACTCGCCACACAGTTAGCCCCCAAAAATGCTCAAACTTGGACTTTGTTAGGTAGCTTGTACCTTCAAGTCGAGCAGTTTGACAAAGGCATTGAAGCTTTGGGACAAGCTCAATCTCTGTCGCCCGAAAATCCATCAATTAAATTTGTCTTGGGAGAAGCTCACTTTCGGAAAGCGAACTACGAGAAAGCAGCCGAATATTTGCAAGCAGGATTAAAACTCAAACCAGACACTCCAGGTGCATTATTTGATTTAGGCAATGCTTTTTATAAGCTGAAGCGGTTCGATCAGGCGATCGCCCAATACGAAAAAGCCTTTGCTTTAGAAAAAAACCTGTGGCCTGCTGTCAACAATATCGGATTAGTCAAATACGAAATGGGAGATGTTGATAGCGCCATCAAACGCTGGCAAGAAGCGATCGCGATCGACGACAAAGCAGCCGAAGCAATGCTAGCTCTAGCAGTAGCATTCTACACCAAAGGTGACAAAGAAAAAGGCTTAGCGATGGGAGAAGCAGCTCTGAAACTCGACAAACGTTATGCTACCGTAGAATATCTCAAAGAAAACCTCTGGGGCGATCGTTTAATCGCAGATACCCAAAAGTTGCTAGCCACTCCTGAAATCAAAGCAGCACTGACTAAAATTCAAGACGCCCCACCCCCTCCCCAACTGTCGCCTTAATTGTAGTTAAGTTAGTAGTGAGGACTTCAGTCCTCAAAGTGTTGTTTAACTGAGAACCAACTATCTTATTCAGAACTAAGACCAAAAAATAGTTGAATACGTTATGGGTAGAGGTAAGGTGCGCGCACAGCGCACCCTACAGATAGAGTTGGTGCGTAAGTTTTATTATTGCCACGAAGCAGTCCCTGTCTACAATTCTCCAATCTAAAATCTAAAATCTAAAATCGCATGACCCCCTTAAGCTGGACAGAATTAGAAGCCCTCACAGACTTTGAAGTCGATCGCACAAACGGCCCCACCAACGCTCAATCCCGCTTGCGCCTCTTCGGTAAAACCGAATCCGATGTGCGAGTCACCCTGTACCGCGATAACCATGCTTGGTGTCCCTACTGCCAAAAAATCTGGTTGTGGTTAGAAGAAAAACAAATCCCCTACCGCATTGAGAAAGTTACGATGTTCTGCTATGGGGAAAAGGAAAGCTGGTATAAGCGCAAAGTGCCATCGGGAATGCTACCGGCGATCGAACTAGACGGCCGCATCATCACCGAAAGCGATGACATCTTAATCGCGCTGGAACGAGTCTATGCCCCCTTGGGTTTGGGCATGGAAAATCCCGCAGTAATACCCATGCGGCGGTTAGAGCGACTGCTATTTAGAGCCTGGTGCTCTTGGCTGTGCTACCCAGCAAGTTCAGCCAAAGTAGAACAACACAACCGCAACCAATTTATCAGTGTCGTCGCCCAAGTAGAAAAAGCTCTGGCTAGCACTCCGGGGCCTTATTTCCTCGATGAATTTGGCACTGCGGATGTGATCTTTACGCCCTACGTCGAACGGATGAATGCCAGTCTTTACTACTACAAAGGCTACTCGATGCGCGAAGAAAACCCGCGCTTTGCTGACTGGTTTGCGGCGATGGAAACCCGCCCTACCTATCGCGGCACTCAGAGCGACTTTCACACCCACGTCCACGATTTACCGCCTCAGATGGGCGGGTGTTATGAAAATGGCGAACCTCAGATGCTACTCAATAAAGCCCGCGTGGATAATGGGCCTTGGGCTGGCCTGCCGGATGTGATGTATCCAGAACCGGAAACCTCCCGCGCTGAAGCACTTCATCGCGTCATTAAGCACCAGCGCAACATCGTTCGAGTCAATCCTGCTGATGACAAGTTATTCGATGAGGCTTTGCGTTGTGCTTTAACTTTGATGATGACTGGCGAAGTTTGTACGCCGCCGGCTGGTTCTGATGCGGCTTTGCGGTATTTGCGCGATCGGGTGAATGTGCCCCGTGATATGTCGATCTACGCCGCCAAGCGATTGAGGGAAGCGTTGGAGGAAACGGCGGCTTTGGTGGGTGATGGCCAAGGTACTCCGATTCTGCTGAAGCATCGGCGAGATCAAGATCCGGCTAATTTTGTGTAGGATTCTAGGGCATATCGGAATCAGACGGAATCGGCGTTGCTGCTGCTCTACTTCATCAGCTTGCTATCTGCTCGATCGTTGTGCTACCATTGGTAGTATTAAAAGTGGCATACATAATATGAAAGTATCTATCTCTTTGCCAGATGAGCTAGTGCGTTACATTGACGATCGTGTAGAAAATCGCAGTCGGCTAGTTGAGCTTTTATTGCAAGCATGGCGCAAACAACAAGAAGAGCAGGCAATGGTAGAAGCCTGTTTATTGCTGGATGAACTGAGCGATCAATTAACCGATGAGGATGAAGCATGGCAGCAAGCAGCGATTACCGACTGGGAAGCATCTGGCTTGTGACTTTCGATCCGTCAGTTGGTACAGAAATCCGCAAGACTCGACCAGCGGTAATTATTTCAGGAACTGTTTTTAATCAACGCAGCAAGGTAACTGTTCTACCCATCACTTCTGCTGTTCCCAACGATGGTTTACGGCCTGTTGTTTTGCCTGTGATTCCTTCGACTCTCAATGGTCTGAGTACCGAGAGTTTTATCGTGTGTGTCGATCCGATGACGTTTGATAAACGCAGACTTGTGCGCTGTGTTGGGCAATTGGAGTTGCAACAACTCCAAGAAATTCAACAAATTTTGGCTCGATATTTAGAACTTGAAGAGTAGGGTAATGCAAAAGCTGGCGGGTTAGCGATATAGCATCGAGTGACGCAGGATTGCTGGATTGTTGAAGAACTTTCCTACATTTCGCCCTTTGGCATCGGTTGGTAGCATGGCTAGTGATTACTTTTTTGCTCCCGATCGCCCCTGAAATTAACCCTTAGTAGTGGCGGTATAGCGATCGCTTAGTTTTTGGAGTCTCATATTTTCTTTGATCTCATCATGGGGAATTAAGACATATTTCCAAGGTTTGCCACCGTGCTTTAGCATATAGTCCGAAGCATATTGACACCATTGAACTGCGACATCTTTCTTAGCAAGCACTTGAGGATTGTCAATTTCATTTCGAGCTTTTGGTTCCAGCATATAGATAACTTCTTCTGTTTCAGCAACAAAATCTGGTTGATATTCTGAATATTTTCCCTGCCATTTGTAATAAAGCTGAAATTGTCCTTTTGCGGGTTTAAACCATTTGATTGCATCCCGTTCTAAAATCAGTGCTAGTATTCTTTCTGCTTCCGCTTCAAATTTCTGTTCTCGATAGAGGCATTTGGAGAAGCCTGTAAACAGATATTTGGACATATTGCTTTTGTCTCGTGGCGAAGATTGATAATCAAGGCAATTATTAGCATTTGTAGTGTATGCGCTATCTTTTAAGGCTGTAAAACCTTTACTGATTTTGACTTCATAACCTGTTGTTTCTTCCCAGAAATTTTGCTGCATTTGGCTGCGGACAAAATTGGTAATTTCCCTTTGGTAATAGCGTAAAACTTTCTGTGTATCTCCTTCCGATAAGTAGGTCATAAAATGACTGATAACTTGACCCGCCAGGTCATAGAGTAAATCAGCGTGTTCGTCATAGGCAATATCATCGAAGTTGACTAGATTTTTGACAATATAGTTTTCAAGCCGTAATTCTTCAAAGTTTTCTTTGTTAATTCCCATACGTTCAACTTTATTCGTTGTTAGGGATTGAATATGTAATTCTTCTTGGGAGGGAACGGGATAATTTAAGCCTGTGACATCTAGGGCAAAAGACCTGAAACCCGATCGCACTTCCCCTTTAGGAATAACCAGAATCTTAGGAATATTGATGGTTTGCTGAATCACTAAATTCGTTGTTTTCGCAACGATCGCTTCAATATCTGGAGGTGCTATTATGCCTTCAAGTTCCATTTGTGCGGGTTGATATTCTCTAGCTACGGCTTCGCGCACCCTTCCCTGAACTTGTGGGGATGCGAGATGGGCGGTGGTTGGGACTTCTTCGGGCCGGCTTTCAAGCTTTAGGATTTCTTGGTATGTAAGCTGTGCAATCTTTTGTTCTATAGGTGATTGAAATAGCGATGGTTGAATATTTTGGGGTTCTGTTTCAGGTAAATTATCAGGTAAATTAATGGGTTGTTCGGGGTGAAGTCCTAGATTTTGGGCTAGTTGCGATCGCGAAATTACTGTTTGTGTCTTTTGCTGTAAGTCTTCATCTGTAAGGATAATTTGTTTTAAGCGGATTTGGGATTCTGGGCGTTTTGCTTCATCGACAATTTCTTGAAATTTGTCATGGGCGACGATATTTAGGCGATCGACTATTTCTACACCTGTACGCATTCCATAGGGCAAACGCAAGCCCCTTCCAATAGATTGCTCGATCAGGATTTTGGAATTTGCGGCTCTCAGAGGGACAATTGTATAGAGGTTGGTGACATCCCAACCTTCTTTGAGCATATTTACATGGATAACTATTTCAGTAGGTTCATCAGTATGTTCTACTTTGAGCAATCGCTCTACCATTTCATCTTCTTGAGCGCCCGTTTTACTAGAGTCAACTTGAATAACTTTATGTTTATAATTTCCTTCGGAAAACTCATCAGATTGAATGAGTTCCATCAGTTTTGAGGCGTGGGTAGTGTCACGGGCAATAACTAATACAAAAGGTTTAACAATCGTTCTTCCAGTTTGAATAGCATAGGTTTCTAATTCAGCTTTAATATTTTCATGGAGATAGATGCCATCTTCTAGTTTAAGACGCTCGATCGCTTCTGGTGACATTGACGCGGGGTTAAAGTCTTTGCGGGTGACGACGGCAGGATCTTTAACAAATCCATCGGTTATGGCACGTCCGAGGGGATAGTCATAGATGACATTTTTGAAAGCTACTGAACCTTTATTGGTTTCGACAAAGGGTGTGGCGGTAAGTTCTAGCCCCATTAATGGTTTTAATTCATTGATAGCGCGAACTCCTGCTGAGGCGCGATATCGGTGCGATTCATCCATGAGAATTACGAGGTCTTTTAATTGAGACAGGTAATCAAAATAGCTTTCGCCAATATATTCGGATAGTCGTTTAATTTTAGGGCTTTTGCCACCACGCACTTCTGAGTTAATTTTTGAGATATTAAAGATATTAATTTTGCATGAAATTTGTTGATCTAAGATCGTTCGCGCATTCATTTCATAGTTGTCACCTGTGATGATGACTGGTGGAGAGATCGCAAATTCAGAGATACCCGTAAATACATATTTTGAGGTGTTGGGCGTAAAGTCGGTAATTAGTTTGTTATAAATGGTTAGGTTTGGGGCAAGGATAAAAAAGTTTTTAATGTTATATGCTAGGTATAAATAACTAATAAATGCGCCCATGAGTCGAGTTTTACCAACACCTGTGGCTAGGGCAAAACATAGGGAGGGAAAGTCGCGCTCGAAGTCAGTAAACGTTGGGAATTCTTTTTTGAGGGCGACTAAACTTGTTTCTCTATCTGTGATGTCTGGGATGGATAAGAGTTCACAAATGCGATCGATAATTTCTAAAGATTGGCGCTGAGGATGGCGCAGACTGAGACGATTAGAAATATTATTAACCAGTTTATTTATCATAGGTATCCAGGTCAAATAGTGATAGTTGTCCGAACTTTGGGGGTGCTTTTGGCAAGTTTTCAATTTTTAGGCTGTAATCATCATGTCCCCATTCACACCGTGAAAGGATTTGTTTGGGAATTTTTTTAACGGTGAGGTTTGGGAATATGTCGGTTTCGCTTCGAAAGGCGGTACATAAAACAAGTAGGGTGCGTTCTTGTCCTACTTCGTCTGCAAGTTTGGATAGTTGTTCGTGACTAAGATTTTGGGTGGTGACATAGATAAAGTCGCTTTCAGTGGAATAGCCATGTTGCCAATACAAAGTGTCGGATGGTGCGTAGGTGAAACCTTCGATTTTGCAGAGTGCTTCGGCAAGCATGGCGGCGTTATAGGTTTTGTTGATCACCCAATTATCCCATTTGTCTTTTTCTAGTAGGGATGGTGCGAGACGATAGTAACGAAACCCACCGCCACCTTTCCAGTTAACTGCTTTAGTAATTCCCCCTTGATCTTCGCCATCAATTACTTTTTTGAGTCGGGGAATGATATGGGTATGACAATGTTCGCCGAGTTCAATCATGATCCAGCGTCTTCCCATTTTCTGCGCGACTGCGCCTGTTGTTCCTGAACCTGCAAAAGAATCAAGAACCAGATCACCTATTTCTGTAGAAATTTGTAAGATGCGACAAATAATATCTTCTGGTTTTGGTGTTTCAAACAAACTATTCTCGCCAAACAAAATCTTTTGATGTGCTTTGGTTTGTCGCGTAGTATCGAGATCGTTCCAAATTGTTGGATACGGACGAGAAGGCTCCTCGGCTGCAAATTCTCTTGTATACGGAACCCATCGCTTTATACCGTTTTGTTGGCGCTGTTTCCAAATTAAATTTCCTTGAGCTATCAAATCTTCAACTCCTTTTTTACCTATCGCCCAGCAAGCCTCTCGGCCATCGTCATGGATTGGAAAAACTGTTGTACCATCAGGAGCAATAACTGGAAAAAACATTGATGGTCGATCTGACCGAAGACTACTTTTGCCGTTCTTTTTTAATAATCGATCTCTGTAAGGGCGATCTGACTCTGAATCAGGTTGTCTATAAGCATGGAGAATTGAGTTATCAGGTTTCTGTTTAAACTGTACTAATCTCGGATCTTTTACAAAACACAGAACGTATTCATGATCGGGTGTAATGGCAACTTTATTATCGTTAGGGCTATCAACTTTTCTCCAAATAAAAGATGTAATAAAACAGTTGCGACCAAAAATTTCATCACAAACCACTTTTAAATAATGTGCTTCATTGTCATCAATCGCGATCCATAAAGAACCATCATTCGATAATAAATTACGCAAAATCTCTAAACGATCGCGCATTAAACCAAGCCAGATAGAATGTTCAATTCCATCATCATAATGTTCAAAAGCTGAGCCTGTATTATATGGCGGATCGATAAAAATACACTTAACTTTTCCTGCAAACTCAGACTCTAAAGCCTTGAGAGCCAACAAATTATCCCCAAAAATTAAGCGATTATCAAAAATATCATTTTCACTCACCTGATGAGCAGCATGATAAGATATTTCTGGATCTTCCAGTAAAATTCGCGGCTCCAGCTTGGGGCGAATATCCTTACCAACCCATGTTAGTTCTAGTCTCTGCTTCTTATTCATAATTAATATCTATCTCAAAAGTTAAACTGTAGGTATATTCGGATTTTCAGCCTGAGCATCCCTGCGATCTAACTCCTGCATTACCTCACTCGTTAAAGGCCTAACATCTGTGATATTCCTAAAAATAGCAAGATATCCCTTGTTGTCACTAGCAAATCGAGATTCAGCAACAGTGTAAACAACCTCAGCAAGCTCTAACCCAATTCGTGAAAGTTGCATTTTATCGTCCTCAGACAAATAAACTTCATGCTTATTTAGCAAAGGTTTATAGCGTCTTGCAAGAATATCTATAATAAAAAATCTACCATGCTTATAAAACTTTTTTTGTTGACCTGTTGCAGCATTTTCTGAAGCCGAAAAAATTTCATCCAGATATTGAAAAATTCGCACATAACGACACAGCGTAACTCCTGAAAGCCCATCACTAAACAATATATCATAATAACGCTTATAAATCTGACTAATTTCTCTCTTTGCTGCAACCACTATTTCCGTATCACCGCTAAAACAAGCAAGGGCAACTGCCGCCTGTTCAATCGTAATCGCATCCTGACTCCGCTCCGCCGATGGTCGATATTCGTAAACAATATTCGATACCATACATTCCTGTCGCAAACGTTCTTGATTGGAATCTAACGCGGCAAAATAAACATCGCGCACAGCATTTTGCGTATTTCTTGCTCCAGTAATTTTTTCGCCAATATTATCAGTCTCCGTCCCCACTTCAATAATTGTAACTAATAACTTTGCATCAGCAGATATTGAACCATTAGCATTATAAACAGCAGCGATAGCTCCTACCGTTTGCGCCCCATTCACGACGGAAAAACCTTTTAAAGTAAATTGAGTTGATTCCTGTTTGTGTCCTGATGGCAGACTAATTATCGAACAAGTAATCGTCAGACCATTGTTGAGATAAAATAGTTCAGATGGTTGCTCTTTGACAGTGTCCGCAATCGCTAAGTTAACATCCTCTGCACCTAGGTAATAACGGATATTTTTCTCAAAAAGCGACTTATTATGCTGTTGATATAAAGATGCAAGTTCTGAAGCCTTAACCAATCCATAAAATGCCCTACGCGGCCGATCTAAACAATGCCAGTTTTCCAATGTCAAGACTACATCAACAGGGGCGATCGCTTGTTTGGCTGTCAACCAACCATGTGTTATGCTAATATTTAAATCTTGCCATTCAAAACGTTGATCGAACTGATTCAGTTCAGTTTTTAACTGATCGAGATCCGCAATCACATGAGAGCTAAGGCTTTCATCAAGATATATATTACAGCCAACTATTTTTACCCCGTTAGTATTTAAAGCATCTTCAACCTCTTGCTGCAACCGCACAAAGCCATCATTAAATTTCTGAAAACGTTGATGGACTAAATCTCTAATCCCATCACAAAATTTCTTATTATCACCCATATTTGGAGCATTCCCTGCCTTAGCCTGCACCAACAAAAGCAAATTTTTCATCCGATCGAAATAAATGGCATCAATCCCATTATCATTTTCCCCATTGATAATTGAGTTAGCCGCTTGAGCTGGGGTAATATCGGCAAGATTGGCGATCGCAAATGCAGCCAAAGAACGACTCAATCGATTTTTTTCATGTTGCTCTGGTGTCCAGTTTCTATGAAGCTGCGCGGTCATTTGAAAATAATCCTGCTTTAGTACCTCAATAATTTGACTTTTTTGGTAATTTAAAATTTGTTTTTTTTTCATTGTTGGGATATTGATACTTTATTAAAAACCATCAGTTTTTGAGAGAAAAAATGCAACTATTAAAACTATCGCACTCCTGAATCTATTCACATAAAAAAGAAACAAGGAGGAGGGTTTTTTAACGATTTCCCCCTTCCTCTTCACTTCTAAAAATCCCTCATTTGAGCAGTTTGAACTGCTACTTCTTTAATCTGGGCACCGCGCCGCACTTTCAGTTTCAGAATTTGACCGATTTTGCTGTTGTCCACCAAACTTTGCAACTGTTCGGCTTCAGTCACTGCCTCACCGTCAATTTGAACGATGACATCCCCTTTGCGAATCCCTGCTTTCTCAGCAGGAGTGTTGGGCACAACTCGCATCACTAACACTCCCTTAACTTCCGGCACAATCAAAGGAGCATTGGGGTCAGAATTATTCTCTCTGGCCATTTCAGGAGTCAAAGCAATCATCTGAATCCCCAAAAACGGATGGCTGACTTCTTCTCCGTTGGCTAGCTGCGCGTAGATGGCTTTGGCTTTGTCGATCGGAATCGCAAAGCCAATACCCATTGCATCGGCTCGAATCGCCGTGTTGATGCCAATCACTTCTCCTCTGCTGTTTAACAGGGGGCCACCGGAATTGCCGGGATTGATGGCGGCGTCGGTTTGAATAAAATCAAGGCGCTTGTCGGGAATGCCGACGGCTGCACTGGAGCGTTTGAGGGTGCTGATAATGCCCAAGGTGACGGTGTTGTCAAATCCCAGGGGGTTGCCCACGGCGATCGCCCAATCTCCCACTTTCACCGCGTCTGAATCTCCTAGGATTGCCACGGGCAAGTTAACTTCCTTGGTATTAATTTTGACAACAGCCAAATCTGTTACTTCGTCAGTACCTTGCACTTCTCCTGGAAATGTCCTGCCGTCATTTAAGGTGACAGTCACTCGATCGGCTTTGTCAACTACGTGGGCGTTGGTTAAAACAATCCCGCTTTTGTCAATGATGAAGCCCGAACCTTGACCGCGCAAGCGTTCTTGTCTGGGGGTCAGGCTGCGTAAATCTTCTCCCAAAAATCTGCGGAAAAAGGGGTCTTCCATTAAGGGGTCGAGGTTGCGGCTGACAGTGCGCTCGGTATCAATGCGAACAACTGCCGGCCCGACTCGATCGACTGCCGCCGTTACAAAACTGCCGGTATCCGCCGGGAGTTCCGAGCTCCGCAGCGCTAACAGTTGCGGATTCGCGGCAGTGGCTGGGGCAGTCTGGAACTGCAACTTGGGCGGATTTTTGCCATCAGCGGCGGCGGCTGCGGCGGGTGCAGCATTGATTGTTAAAGCACTCAGGGCGATCGTCATTGCTAAAATTAGGGCGAACCAACGAGCACCTGTTCGAGGTGCGGGGCGAAAAAACTTAAATAGTCGCATAGCGTCAATCTTTGTTAGTCTGGGTTAGTCTGGTAAAGGTGTGCGATCGTGCGGACTCAATAATCTGCATAATCTGCCACTATGAAGATCCTAAATATATTTTGACAATTCCCGCATCCAGGATACCCGCCACGTGATTCATCCGTCCAGAAATAAAAAACCTGTATCCGATGACACTTGCCCCCGAACTTATCCGTGGGGTCAATCTAAAATCTAAAATCTAAAATCGCGCAATCGATTGACAGTTACAATACATGAGTCACGAGCCCGCACCAACTCACCCTATTCTGAATTCTAACTTTAAAAAATTCCCTAGTAATACCAGTTTCAAAAAAAGAATGCAACTCTAGGCCCGTGGGCCCAACCATTACGAAATCACTCATTCCCAATCTAAAATCTAAAATCTAAAATCTAAAATGGTATAACCCCAATGATTCTATCTGATACTTCTACTGACAAATCCTTGCCCTCAAATTCCCACCACCATCACGACGCTGAATCAGCCCACCCTCACCATCACGATGAAGAATCGATGCGGCGGCTGGTAAATCGCTTGTCTCGGATTGAGGGACACGTCCGCGGCATTAAAACAATGGTTCAAGAAAACCGTCCCTGTCCCGAAGTTCTGGTGCAAGTTGCTGCGGTTCGAGGCGCGCTCGATCGCGTAGCGAGAATCATTCTTGACGAACACTTAACTGAGTGCATCGCCAGAGCCGCGAAAGAAGGTAATATCGATACGGAAATCGAAGAGTTGAAAGCAGCTTTGGATCGGTTTTTGCCTTAGCCGCTGCCAATTTTTACATCCATATAACAAAACCTGCAAGTTAGACAAAACTTGCAAGTTATTCTTTCTGGCTAATTTTTTAAGCATCTTTCACAAACGCGGGAAAAGCATCAAATTTTCTCCCCTTCACCCCCATTGCCACAACATATAATTTATATGCTTCGCAGTTTAGGAGAGCGAGTTTTGTTAAAAAAGAATTAGTCCGGTTTGTCGTGATGACGCAACTCCTCAAGATATTCAAAAGCTGACGGTTAACCATTAGATAATCGGTGCTTAATCCGACGTGGTATGAACTGTCTAGACTTTCGTCAGCTTGGCTTTTAGGTGATATCTGACTGTTGCATAAACTGCTTTATAGGAAGCCTCAATGCTGTATTCCTGCTGCAACCACTCTTGAATTTCTCCATAGCTTTTAAAGCCTTTCTGGGGGTCGCTGAGGCGCATTGCCAAACTAGCGCGGGCAAGAGGTGGAATGGCCGGCTTACGGCCACCGCTGTGCTTTGTTTCGAGGAGTCCTTCGAGTCCGTCAGATCGGTACTTTCTCAGCCACCGCTGCACTGTAATTCGATTTACCCCGATCGTCATTGCCAATTCTTTAACTGTCTTAACATGACAAATTTTGAACAGGTAAAGTGCTTGAATTTTTTGAAAGCCACTTGCTGTTTTTTGTTCAGTTAACAGGTTTTTTAGCTCTTCACTTGTCTCTGTGATGCTAAGTTTACATACTCCAGCCATATCAATTACCTCACGATTCGCGTTCTACAATACCTTTGTTTGACAAGGGAGCAAAAGCTGCTCCTATCCTAAATGCTGACCTTTTGTTTGCCCTGAAGCAATACAAAAGCGATCGTACTCATTCAACTTTTTCCTTCCTGGATGCACTCAGACGCTCAGAAACCTGATTATTTTAACCTGGAGCAAGGTTGCAACGATTTTTTTGGTAAAACACCCTGTTTCTGGGTCAGTTTTGTATTTGATGGACAAGCGTCATTGCTAATACTGATAGCCGTTAACCGATCGACTGTAACATTAGCGGCAATAGGTGACTCTTAAGGAATACCATTTATTCTTTTATTGTTAAACATCAATCATGGTTTTCCTGGTATTTATTGGTATTTTTTGCGAACGTATGGGCGATTTTCAGTCATTAGGTGCTAGCAAACAAGCGAATGTCTGTACACCAGCGATCGCATTTTTATACAGACATTCCCCTCGTCCCCGAAGTGCATTTTTGGCTTTCGCAGTGCGAAAAATCCTTAGATATCAGCACTCTCATCGGTCAGAGCGGGTAGGGCCGAGTGACGTTGCAACCTACTTTCACAGCAAGCGGGCTACTATCCGTGAAACTACTGGCTTTATCGCCAATTGAGTAAAACACGACGAGGGTGGCATTGTCAATTTCTCAGCATTACAGTATAAGTATCGGCTATTTTTGCCCGTCTGCTGTGATCGAAAGCGGAACCTCTATGTGATACTACTAACATTGTTTTGTGATTTAGGTCACACAAGCACTCAGTAAGCTCAACTAGCCACAAAAAGTTATGAGTTCGATCGGACTTTCCACCTAAAACCTTATAGATTCAGGGAAGTTTCACCCTAGGTGTGAATATTTCAGAATCTAAAATTGCAGAACATCCGGTGTAACCAGCTTGCTGACAGTATTCTTCATTTAAAAGGTGTAGAGAAGCCACAATGAACGTTGACGAACTGCTCAAGCTATATGCAATAGGAGAAAGAAATTTTAGTGGGGTCTACCTGCACGAGGTCTACCTCTACGAAGCAGAATTGATTGGAGCCAATCTGTATGAAGCCGACCTGATTGGAGCCAATCTCAGCAAAGCCAAACTCAACAGAGTCAACTTTGGCAAAGCCAATTTGTGCAAGATTAATTTGAGCAAAGCAGACTTAGGTGGAGCAGACCTCACAGAAGCACTTTTACTTGAAGCTAACCTGAATCGAGCTGAGTTGATGGGAGCAAATCTCAGTAAAGCAGACTTGAGCGGAGCTTCTCTGATCCAAGCAACTTTAATTGGAGCGAATATATCTCGGGCAACACTCAGCCGTGCAGACTTGCACGGAGTAAATTTTTACGGAGTAAACTTGCGTAGGGCGGTGCTCACAGAATGCGATTTAATTGGCGCAAACTTGAGTAAAGTAGACCTTAGCGGAGCCGACTTAATGGGGGCGAGTCTAATTAGGGCCGACTTGACTGAAGCGATTTTAAGTGCGTCCGACTTAAGCGGAGCAAACCTGTTGGGAGCAAACCTTACAAAAGTCAACCTGAGCGGAGTATATCTTAAGGGTACAACGATGCCCGACGGCACGATTCACGACTAATTTATTGGTTAATTTTTATGGTTGCCGAGAACAGCGGCTAAAGGGTAATGAGTAATTCATTACCCTAATTTATTGGCAGCGAAATCTTTATTTGACCGAAAGCATCCATGATACCCGCCACGTGATTCATCCGTCCAGAAATAAAAAACCTGTATCCGAGAAACTTGCCGAACGTATTTCTCTCGCGCAAGTCAATGCTTCAATTCTAAAATCTAAAATCTAAAATCTAAAATCTAAAATCGATTGACACTCAGGTAAGGCCGAGAACTTCAATCTAGGCTGCTGATGGCGCTCAGAACTCCTACATACGGCAAGTCAAAAGATTTGTTGGGTGAACTTGTGTTATGGTGATTTTCAATTGCTTCGATAAAAGCTATTTTAGATTTAATATTTTGGATTTGGGACGGTTAAAATGAAACTCAGAATCCTCGCTGCTGCAACGCTGCTGAGCGCGATCGCCCCGATCGCTCCTGCACCCGCCGAGAACATCCAACACACGCAACAATTACTAGCCACCCGACAGTGCCCCAACTGCGACCTCAGCAGTGCTGGCTTGGTTTTAGCCAATTTAACAGGAGCCAATCTCAAAGGTGCTGACTTGAGGTTGGCTAACCTCAGTCGAGCCAACCTCGCGGGGGCTGACCTCAGCGGTGCCAACCTCAGCGGCACTAGCCTGTTTGGCGTCAACCTGACAGGGGCAAACCTCAGCGGTGCGAACCTCAGCGGTGCTGACTTGAGAAGTGCCTATCTCAGCGACGCCAATTTGCTCAACGCCAATTTAACTAACGCGCAACTGCTCGGAGTTAGAGGAATGCCAACCAATATTGGCACCGCTGAAGACTTCTATCGGTTGGGAGTGCTGGAAGCTCAAGCAGGAAACTACAGAAACGCCATTGATTATTACAATCAAGCCCTGAATCTGAAATCGGATTTAGCAGCAGTTTATTTTGCACGCAGTATGTCTCGCGCTGACTTGGGAGAGTTCGCCGGTGCGGCTCAAGACGCTGCAATAGCAAACAAACTCTTTGCAGATCAAGGAAATCCCCAAGGTGAGGAGTTGTCAAAGCAGTTAGGCGAAGCCATTGTGGCACGCCAAAAGCCAACGGAACCCCGCACTTCCAGCCGCGGCGACTTTATGAGTCTTCTGGGGTCGATCGGTTCTGTGCTGGTGAAGCTAATCTTGCCTTGAGGGTTGCCTAATTCAGGGGAATCTCGATCCAGAACTCTGTACCATGACCCGGTACAGAAACACACTTAAGTACACCTTGGTGTTTCTCAACTACAATTTGGTAACTGATAGACAGTCCTAAACCCGTGCCCCGACCTACGGGTTTAGTAGTAAAAAACGGATTAAATATGTGAGAGATTAACTCTTTGGGGATGCCGTGACCATTGTCGGCAATGCAAATTCCTACCATTTTTTCATTGATTAATTCAGTGCGAATCCGAATGCAAGGAGATGGAAAATTAGGAATCAAACACTCGGTGGTGGCCTTTATATCTCCTGACTCGATAGGCAGTATTTGGGAGCTTAAATGCGTCGCGGCTGCATTTGCTGCTTTAAAGGGAAGATTCATAACTCCCTCTTTTTTTCTCAGTTCTAGGGCGTCGAGGGAATTACCGATCAGATTCATAAATACCTGATTGAGCGAGCTGGCATAGCATTCAACTAAGGGCAACTTGCCATATTCTTTAATGATTTCTACGGTGTTGTGCTCAGAATTGGCTTTGATCCGGTGCTGCAAAATCAACAGGGTACTGTCGATGCCCTCGTGAATGTCAACGGCTTTTTTCTCGGCTTGATCGATCCTGGAAAAATTACGCAAAGATACCACTAACTGGCGAATGCGCTCAACTCCGACTGTCATGGAACCCAAAATTTTTGGCAAATCTTCGGCAAGAAATTCGATGTCTATTGCTTCGGAGCACTCGCTAATTTCTGGGTTGGGATTGGGGTAGTGCTGGCGGTAGAGTTCCACCAAGCAGAGTAAATCTTTGGTGTATTCGCTGGCGTGGGACAGATTACCGTAGATAAAGTTAACGGGGTTATTGATTTCGTGGGCGACTCCGGCCAGGAGTTGTCCGAGACTGGACATTTTTTCGGTTTGAATCAGTTGGGCTTGGGTATTGTGCAATTCTGTGAGGGTTTTAGCTAGCTGTTCGGCTTTTAATCGATCGGCAGTTGCTGCATTGAGACTTTCTTGATAAAGTTCTGCTTGGTGAATGGCGATCGCAGCTTGAGCCGCTAAATGTTGCACCAATTCCTGTTCTGCTGTTTGCCAAACTCTCGGCCCCGAACACTCATGGGCAATCAGCAACCCCCACAATTGGGAATCTTTGCCCATCATGGGTACAATTAAACTTGCTCTCACCTGCAACTCTTCCAAAAATTCGCGGTGACAGGGTGTTAAATCCTCAGTATAAATATCATTAATTGCTCGCACCCGTCCGGCTCGATAAAAGCAGTCTGAGCCTTCGGGAAAGCATCCTTGTGGAGATGTGATACCTAAAATTGACCGCCACTCGCCGCAAACAGCTTCGACAACTACCTCGCCCTGTTTGTCGGCCGCAAATTGGTAGATTACCGTGCGATCGGTATCCAACAAAACTCTGACTTCTCGCACAATAGTTTGCAGTATGATTTTTAAATCTAAGGTGCTGCGAATCTGGTCTCTAACTCGCGTCAATACTTTGGCAAAGTCCAAGGATTTTTGCAATTGGGCGGTGCGTTCTTGAACTTGGCGCTCCAAGTTGGCATTCAGAGTTTGCACTTCTTTATAAAGAACGTACTGCCCAATTGCCGAACAAAATTGGCTGCCTATAGCTAAAGCTTGCTCAATTTCTTCGTACTTCCACTCTGGCGACTGACCTTTTTTTATTTCTCGCCAAAGTTCAAATGATTGTCGGGGAAGGGTTTGTGCAGCGCTGGTGTCAAAGCGCCCCGCCCACATTTTTTCGGTATCTATTGCATTGCGAAAAATGGTCAAACAGCCAACTACTTGTTGTTTGTAGTGGAGGGGAATTACCAACAAACCCCGAATTTTAGTAGATTGGAAAGCGGGAACTAAAACTCTAAATAGAGGTTCTTTGTATAAGTCGGTAATTATCAAAACTGGGAATTGAGAATTAGTAAAAATTGGAAATTTGGGAAATTCTTCGGTATTTTTGAATCCTTTGGTTAGCCATTCCTGCCAGAGGGCATGAGCTTCGATCGCCTTAACTTTTTCCCAGTTGGGAAGTGTCGGTTGTTCTCCTGTGGTGAACAGTTCAAAGGTAGCATCACTGTGGGCCGGGGCAATTGGCAATCCTCCTTCTATCTTGGGAGGGGATAATTTTTCACCGTTGATTTTCGGCTGGTTGAGATAGAGTCTGCCACCGCTGCCACCCAAAGCGGTGACGGTGGCTTCTAAACCCTGTTGCAGTTGAATGTTGACGTGACCGTACAACAGGGCTGCTATGCGGCTCACGGTAGCTTCGCGGGCCGCTTGAGAGCGGGTTTGCTGGAGGAGGAGGGCGTGGGCGATAGCGCTAGACAATTGATCCGATACGAGCTGAACTACTTCTAAATCTGCTGGTGAAATATTGAGGGGCGCACAGTGGTGAGACACTAAAAGTCCCCACAGTTCGATGTGAATTTTTTGATTATTTCCTGGCTCGTATCGAGTCAGACACGTCGCGGCTTGGCAGATATCTGTTTTGCTGTTTTCCGAGACGATCCGGCGGTGCACTATCGGCACGACTAAGGATGATTGCACTCCCATTGCGATCAGGTAAGCGGTGTGGCAAGGATCGAGCGATCGGTAGTGCATCTCCTCTTTTATTAAGGGTTGACCGGTGTCTGCTGCATCGAGGGGACTCAGGACGATCGTCCCTGAGTTAACATCTATTATTGTCCGCTGGCGCAAAGTGAGATACATCTCCCTGGCGCTGGCGGGAATGTCGTCTGCTGGAAAGTGCAGTCCTTTCAAGGAAGGGAGATGGTTGTTATTAAGTGACTCAGCAACAACTTCTCCACTGCCGTCGGCACTAAACCTGTAAATCATAATGCGATCTGTTTTCAAAAAAGACCGCACTTCTGCTACCGTACTGGTTAAAATATCTTCTAATTCTAGAGATTGGCGAATGCGTTCTGTTATCCGCCGTATCAAAACTTCTCTGTCTAGTTTATAATGTAATTCTTGCGTATTTTCTCTGAGTTGCATAAATCTCCTTTTGTACTTATACAATGATAATAAGAAGTTTTGATGTGCTCTTGGAGCGTTGAAACTCAAATGCCTCACCCTGAGTTTTTGACTCAACCGATCTGTACAATTAATCCGTCGCGCACTTGTCAGAGACGACGGTGTATCGCCTCTGGTGGGCTGGGGCAAGTCAAATCTGCGATCGCGCCAGTTTAACCCTTGCCTTCAACAGGCAGAGCGACTTAAGCAAATAATAATTATTATTTTAATGCTCTTATAAATTTCTCGCAATCTTACACTCTCACTAGGAGAATTCTTCATTGTTAGGATAACTTGACATTTGTTGTAGAACTTCATATAATGATAATTAACGAAAGAATTTGAGTTTCTATCAGCGCCCTTGGTGCTGACTAATTTCTTGGCGCACGCTCATCAGAATTTTACCCAAATGATTTTGACCGGTTCGGTCGCAGCCACACCCCCAGTAGTAATCCGTTGGCGAATCCTCTACAATTACTCGATCCCCTGTGGCGAGGAGAATCGCTTGAATGTCTGTATGAGTGAGAAACTTAGTTAAAACTGCTTCGCGCATAATGGGAATTTTCACGGCTTCCCAATCAGCGCGAATCCGGTGGTTGGGATCGCGACCTAATTTAGCGGCTTCTTGAGGAGTTGCTACGGCTTGAATCGCCGCCACTAATCTTTGATCGGTGCTGACAAATTTTTGGGCTTGATAGTAATGTTCCACCGTCAACCAATATTGACCGTGCAGAGAAATGTCGTGTAGTGAAAAATTAGAAAAGCAGCCATAAGGCTCCTCTACTTTATAAAAATAAATTATCATTTGATTTTAGATTTTAGATTTTAGATTTTAGATTTTAAATTTTACAGGATTTACGCAAAATCCAATTATCTAGGGTGCTTAGGGGCGCACCTTACCGCTATTGGGAATGAGGAATTGAGAATAAGGAATTGGGATTTAAGAAGATTCTCTCTTTTTTCTTCCCTCAAAATCCATGCGTTAAATCCGTTGCTGAACTTCCTTCGTTCTAAAGCGGCATCAGCTTTTTAAGAGCGCAGTTAGCGATATCGGCATAACGCGGTTCGCCACACAAAATTTTGCTCATCAACTGAGTAGTCATCGGCAATTTGACGCCCGCTCTGTAAGCAGCTCCTGTAAACTGATAGAATGCTCTAGCCAAGCGACTGACCCAAATCAGATGAGTGTTCCATTCTTGGGCGATCGATTGAGTGTAAGGCTCCTTAGCGTCGTCGGCACATCCAAGAGCTCGATCGAGCGCCTCAGCAGCCTTAAATCCACTAAAAATGGCAGGACGAATTCCTTCACCGGACAACTGGTAATGGGTGATTGGTCAATGGGGCAGGAGGAATGGGTAAGTTAATGAGTGTGAAATCTTGAGTTTTTAACTCACAACTCACAAATGATTAAGCGTCTGCTCGTTGTTCGCGGCCGGCTCTGAACAATCTCAAAACTCTTCCTATTCCCCATGCCCAATTTCCCATTCCCTAAACAGTCGTGATATCTTTCTCTTTGGCTGCCAGAACTTCTTCTATTTTGGCAACGTACTTGTCCGTCAGCTTTTGAATTTTATCTTGCAAGTCGCGGGATTCATCTTTAGAGATATCGCTGCTTTTTTCCTGCTTGCGAATCGAGTCAACGGCATCGCGGCGGATATTGCGAATTGCAACTTTACCTTCTTCAGCAAACTTACTGGCCATTTTGACAAATTCTTGGCGTCTGTCGCTTGTCAGCGGCGGAATGTTCAAGCGAATAACTGAACCGTCGTTGTTGGGAACGAGTCCTACATCGGACAGGGAAATTGCTTTTTCGATCGAGGTCAGCGCTGTACGATCGAACGGTTGAATGGTGATCGTAGTCGCATCCGGGGTGCCGATATTGGCAAGGGATTTGATCGGAGTTGGAGAGCCGTAGTAGTCTACCATGACTCGATCGAGGAGGGAGGCGTTGGCCCGTCCCGTCCGAATAGTATTAAAAGACCGTTGAGTAGCCTCAACTGCCTTTTGCATATGATCTTCTGCTTCAGCTAACTTCACAAAAACCTCCGACAAGAGTTCCAATAGATTCTCCCATTACAGCTCGGTAGATGTTGCCCGACACCGAGAGGTCAAATACCATAATAGGAATATTATTTTCTTTGCAAAGGGCGATCGCCGTACTGTCCATCACCCGCAAATCTTGATTCAAGACGTGGGCATAGGTGAGGGTTTGATACCTGCGCGCGTTGGGGTTGACGTGGGGGTCAGAATCGTACACCCCATCTACCTTAGTAGCTTTAAAAATCACCTCTGCATCAATTTCAGCCGCCCGCAAAGCGGCTGTAGTATCAGTAGTAAAAAAAGGGTTGCCAGAACCGGCACCAAAAATCACTACTCGTTTTTTTTCTAGGTGGCGAATTGCCCGCCGCCGGATGTAGGGTTCAGCTACTTCTTGCATGGCGATCGCCGATTGCACCCGCGTTGGCACTCCTGCTTGTTCCAGGGCATCCTGCAAAGTGATAGCATTCATCACCGTAGCAATCATACCCACATAATCAGCCGTTGCCCGATCCATCCCTGCCGAAGCAGCTTTCACCCCGCGAAAAATGTTGCCGCCACCGACAACAATCGCGATTTGAATGCCTTGGGACACGACTTTGGCCACTTCCTGGGCGATCGACTGAACCACTATCGGATCGATCCCGTAGCCCAAGCTGCCCATCAGCGCTTCACCGCTGAGCTTCAGCAAAACTCGCTGATATACCATCCCCATGCCGCCACTATTTTTTTACTCTTTTTGCCTCCACCATAAGATAGCAGTATGGGTGCATTTTGAACATCAATTGCCCGGAACAGGCATCCTGCTTGTGCTGCCAGAGAATTTGTTTGTGGCGTCGGCTGCGCCGGTGAACAGGCAAGATGCCTGTTCCACAACCGGATTGATTTTTTCTCAGTGAATGCGCCGGTGAACAGGCAAGATGCCTGTTCCACAATCGGATTGATTTTTTCTCAGTGAATGCGCCGGTGAACAGGCAAGATGCCTGTTCCACAACCGGATTGATTTTTTCTCAGTGAATGCGCCGGTGAACAGGCAAGATGCCTGTTCCACAACCGGATTGATTTTTTGTGGGGAGTAGGGGTTGGGCTTCTAGCTAGCCCCTAAAAGAATCAATCCTTGGGAACGAAATTAAGAGCAGCAGAATTCATGCAGTAACGCTGACCGGTAGGTTTGGGCCCGTCGTTAAATACGTGACCGAGATGAGCGTCGCAAACAGCGCACAGTACCTCTGTTCGGCGCATGAACAAGGTGTTATCGGACTCACACTTGACATTTTCTTCGCTAACTGGAGCGTAGAAACTCGGCCAACCGGTACCGGAATCGTACTTGGTTTCTGATTTAAATAGCTCAGTGCCGCAACAAATACACTTATAAATTCCGGGTTTTTTGTTGTCGTGATATTCGCCGCTAAAAGCTCTTTCCGTTCCTTTTTTGCGGGTGACTTTAAACTGTTCTGGCGTTAGTTGTTGTTGCCATTCCGCGTCGGTTTTTTTAACTTGTTCAGTCATGATTTGATGTTGGGTTAAGATGTATTTAGCTGTTGAGTGTTGACGGTTAACGGTATATTGCTAGTTAACTCAGGCTTCCATTAATATTAACCTAATTGGCTCGATATGAACATACCAGGGAAAAGGATTGTCCTTAATAGCTCTCCACTTTTCCTTGAAAACTTCGGCTTGTAAGTGATAATCTTGGGAATCATTGGGAGGCGAGTGCAATTTGAGATATAATGTCACCCGGTGCGGAGTTTCCACAGTCGAGGCGATCCAACAAGCAAAAGTATTTTCACGATCGCACCCGCTGACAAAACTCAGTTGATGAGCCCGAATTCCCACAGAAACTAGAGATTTGGGAATTGGTTCGACTACACTCAGAGTACAGCCCCAGTCGATCGCCTCCACGAGAGTTACGGAGATCGGTTTAGCGGCAGAGAAGTTCTTGCAGCCCGTCAACTGGGCGACGGTGAAGTTGCGGGGGCGATCGAAAATGTTCTGTTTTGTATCAAAGGCGATCGGCTTTCCCTCAGCCAACACCAACAGATTTTTGCACACCCGGTAAACTTCCTCTAAATTGTGACCCACAAACAAAGTAATTCCCCGATAATTAGCCAGAGTCAGCATTAACTCCCGTTCCAGTTGACTCCGCAAGTGAGTATCCAAAGCAGAAAACGGTTCGTCTAACAGTAGCAATTCTGGAGAAGGGGCGATCGCCCTAGCCAAAGCCACCCGCTGCTGTTGGCCCCCCGAAAGTTCGTGCGGGTAGCGATTTTCCATTCCCGACATTTGCACCGAAATTAGTTGTTCTTTTACCCGAAGTTCTTGCTCGCTTTCAGATAAATGCTGCAAACCAAACGCAATATTTTGAGCAACAGTCAGGTGAGGAAATAAAGCATAGTTTTGAAACAAAAAACCGATGCGGCGGTCTTTAGAAGCTACATTAATGCCCTGTGCGGAGTCAAATAAAACCCTGCCATTGACTGCAATTTTACCGCTCATTGGAGTTTCCAAACCAGCGATGCAGCGCAGAGTCATGCTTTTTCCCGAACCCGACGCGCCCAAAATTCCCAGCACTTCCGGGCCGATATCGAAGCCGACATCCAAGGCAAAGCTGGAGAGAGGTTTAAAAATGTTTAAAAAAAGTCCGTTTTTAGGTTGTTGTTGGGATTTTGTGGTAAAAACAGACGCGAATTTAGGAATATTTGATTGCAATCTATAACTCGAATTCGGTTTGGGCGATATCTTTTGTAAATCAGTCCAAAAGTTAACAGCAGTTAGCACGCTCAAAGAAATACTCAGAATAATCAAAACCCAAATAGCAGCTTGCCTCATATCCCCAGCTTCCACAGCAAAATAAATTGCCATCGGGATAGTTTGAGTTTGTCCGGGAATATTCCCCGCTAACATCAACGTCGCGCCGAATTCACCCAAAGCGCGGGCAAATGCGAGAATAGTTCCTGCTAAAATTCCCGGCCATGCTAGCGGCAACATAATCCGCCAAAAAACTTGCCACTCCGATGCTCCCAAAGTGCGGGCTGCATTGAGAAGATTGGCATCAATTTGCTCAAAAGCTCCCAAAGCAGTTTTGTACATGAGGGGAAATGATACAACTGTGGCAGTAATGGCGGCCGCTTGCCAAGTGAAAATTATAGTTAAGTCGAATTGTAGCAAAAATTGCCCGATCGCCCCATTTCTCCCAAACAGCAGCAGCAGCAAAAATCCCACTACTGTCGGCGGCAAAACTAAGGGAGAAATGAAAATCCCTTCAATTAAAGCTTTACCTCTGATGCGAGTTGAAAGCATCCACCGGGCGGCGGCTATTCCCAGGAAAAAGGTAATAAATGTCGCAATAGCGGAGGATTTTAGAGATATCCAGAAGGGAGAAATATCAAATTCCATAAATCCTAGGGACGGGTTTCACCAACAATAATTGCCTCAAACACATAATTTACTAAACCCGCTTCCACCCAAAGATAAATCAAAATGTATAATTTGGGGATTCGCTCCTAGGGGCGGGTTTTACCAACAATCTTCGGCTAATACAAATAATCCCGTAAACCCGCCCCCACTTGGGCGGCAAATCGAAATGTACCTCTTTGAATACACAAGGTTATCTGTTGTGTGAGGGCGGGTTTATATAGATTGTTGGCGGGAATTAGATATTGTTGGTGAACCCGCCCCTACAAAATTTGGTTGTATCTCACATCTTGCACCATTCTCAAGAACAGGCTTTCCGGCCTGTTCCACAAAGAGTGAATTTTATTGTGGAACAGGCCGGAAAGCCTGTTGCTAAACAAGTAATTGAGAATAGTGCAACATCTCAGTTGTATGAGACTAATTGGCGAGCCATCCCAAATCCGTATTTCTGAAATACTATTTTAGCCCGATCGCCCCCCAAAAAGTCAACAAACCTTTTCGCAGCAGCCGGATTGCGGCTGTTTCTGATAACTGCCAGCGGATAAACAATGGGCGAATGCAAATTTTCGGCAGCCGTTAGCAGCACAGTTACTTTGTCGGAGGCTGTGGCGTCAGTCGCATAAACTATACCAGCATCAACGTTACCGCTTTCGACGAATGTCAGCACTTGGCGGACGTTATTTCCTAGCACTAATTTTGGCTGTATTTGCCCCCACAATCCAAGTTTATTTAACATTTCCTGAGCGTATTGTCCGACAGGTACGCTCTTGGCTTCGCCGATCGCAATTTTCTTGATTCTGGCATCTGTCAACTGTTTGAAATCGCTCAAAGCAACACCGTTTTTGGGAGTAATCAAAACCAGGCGATTTGTCAGCAAATTGCGGCGCGTGTCGTTAATTAGCAGGTTAGATTGCTGCAAAGCATCCATTGGGTTGGTGGCGGCGCTGAAAAATACATCTATCGGTGCTCCCTGCTGAATTTGCTGTTCTAGAGCACCGGAAGCACCAAAATTATAAGTAATAGTAAAATTCGGATTACTGCTTTGATAAACAGTTTTGATTTCCCCTAAAGCTTTCGAGAGACTGATAGCAGCGGATACGTTTAAGGAGGTGCGCTGCAACGTATCGACTGAGGAAAAGTTCTTAAATAAGTTCCAACTAATCAGCAGTGCTAGCAGGAAGGCGACTGCGAAAATTAAGTTGGGAATACGTCTACTTTTTAAGTTCACAGACAATTGTTTTGAATCTTTTTACTCCTTACCAGGCTCTGCCTAGTAAAGCAGATTCGGAGGCTGTATCTCCAATTTTCATCCAGTCTTTGACGAGGCAGAGCCTCTGGAGATAGGTTCCCAGGCACAGCCAGGGAACCAGTTAATAATTAGTGCGGGAACGTTAATTTTAAATCTGCCTACGATCGCCATTTGACGGAACAGCCTATTGCCTCTGTAGTTGAAGGCTCAACGGGTTGACTGTTGAGCAATTGGTCGATCGCACTCCGCAGATAAGAAACCTGCACCGCCGCCGGATCGTCAGCGTTGTCGTCAATTAAACCTTTATAGCGCAGTTTGCCGTCTTGGTCTAACAAAAAAACCTCCGGGGTTTTAGAAGCCCCAAAACTTTCAGCCACATCTTGAGCAACATCTCGGATATACGGGAAGTTGAGTTGATTGTTGGTGGCAAAAATTTTCATATTCTCAAAACTGTCGTCGGGATACTGGTTTGCATCATTAGCATTAATCCCGATTAAAGTAACATCTCGATCTTGAAAATCTGCTTGAAGTTCTTTCATGCGATTGAGATACAACTGCACGTAAGGGCAATGATTGCACATAAATATCACCGCGATCGCCCGAAATTTTTCTAAATATCGAGCTAAATGGTGAACTTCGTCGTCAACTCCCGGCAGTTCAAAATCGGGAGCGTAGCCGTTAATGGGAGTACCCGTTGTATCCATTAGTAAACTCATGTTTTCAGGAGGTGAAGAGGAGTATTTGCCAGCATGAAAGATGAAACTGTCAGCACGAATAAAATTGGCTGTTGTTTGGCTTTAGCTTAATTCTAGCCTTGCCAACAGCCTATTGTGATTCGTGCTTCGCGATTTATTCCTCGTCTGGCTTTAGCCAACCTTGAGCCAGAGCTTGGTATCCAATAAGTTTGTATGCTAATTTGGCGGCGGTAAATTCTGAGACGACAGAATCTACAATAGGTGCTAATTCCATAATGTCACACCCGATTACTTCGTAGGACTCGAAGACGCGGCGCAAAAATGCGGTGAGGGAATACCAATTTAACCCGCCCGGTTCGGGTGTTCCCACCCCTGGAATTAAAGTCGGATCGATGCCGTCTAAGTCGATCGTCAAAAATACTCGCTTAGTTGTTATGCTGGCAATTGCGCGATCGGCCCAATCCGGTTGAGTAGCAATTTCTCTGGCTCGAATCACGTTTAGCTGTTTGGCTTTAATCAAGTCGGCTTCTTCCTTGCAGATAGCGCGAATCCCGATTTGCAGTGTCGGTAAGCCCATATCGACAACACGTCGCATCACGCAGGCGTGGTTGTGAATCGAGCCTTCGTATTCGTGTCGCAAGTCGCCGTGGGCGTCAATTTGCACGACTGTGAAAGGTTCATCCGGGTATGCTTGGCGATAACCTTCGACAACGCCGGCAGTGATGCTGTGTTCGCCTCCGAGGGAGATGACAAATTTATTTTCGGTAACTAGCTGGTAGACTGCTGCTTGGGTTACTTGCAGCATTTCTGAGGATGAAACTGGTTGTCTGTTGCGGGTATCGGCGATCGGCTCTTTTGTATAAATTCCGACATCGTAGCAAACTTCGGCATCCAATTCTTCGTCGTAGCACTCGAGTTGATGAGAAGCTTCTAGAAGTTTGGCGGGCCCGTTTTCGCACCCCCGGCGGTAAGTGGTGGTAGCTTCGTAGGGAATTGGTAAGATTACTACTTTGGCGGTGTCGTAGTCGGGTACAATTTCAGACCCCAGAAATGGTACGACTGCTGTGGAAACGATCGTTGGCATAAGGGAAATTTTAATACAGCAAAGAAGTCAGCAGGTTTAATCGTGACATACTATCGGCTCTAACTGCAAAGTAGTCATTAGTCATTAGTCATTAGTCATTAGTCATTAGTCAGCAGTCAGCAGCTAACAATGCCCCATGCCCTATGCCCCATGCCCAATCTAAAATCTAAAATCTAAAATCTAAAATCGCATGACATCTTCTACTCCCGCTTCGTCAACACTTATTTCGCCTCAAACTTGGCTGTGGAAAGGCTTTCCGATTTGCTACCAGGCTGCGGGTTCCCAGGGGCCTGCGGTGGTGTTTGTCCACGGTTTTGGTGCGTCTTGGGGCCACTGGCGCAAGAATTTGCCGGCGCTGGCTGCTGATTGCCGCTGTTATGCGATCGACCTCATCGGTTTTGGCGGTTCTGCTAAACCCGCGCCCAAGCTTGAGATTGACTATACTTTTGAAACTTGGGGTCAGCTAATTGCTGATTTTTGTCGGGAAGTTGCGGGCGGGCCGGCTTTTTTGGTGGGAAATTCGATCGGCTGTGTGGCAATTATGCAAGCGGCTGTTGATTTTCCCGATATTGCTTCTGGCGTAATTTTACTCAATTGTTCCCTACGCTTGCTGCACGATCGCAAACGCGCCGAAATGCCTTGGTATCGCAGTTTTGGAGCGCCAATTGCACAAAAAGTTTTAAATGTCAAGTGGATAAGTCAATTATTTTTTAAACAATTAGCAACGCCAAAAACAGTAAAAAAAGTGCTTTTGCAAGCTTATCACCGTCCTGAAGCTGTCAGCGACGAACTGGTAAATATGCTGCTGGAACCTGCTAAAGACAGCGGCGCAGTTGAAGTATTTGTGGCCTTTATCAGTTATTCTCAAGGCCCGCTACCGGAGGATTTGTTGCCGCGTTTGAGCTGTCCGGCTTTGATTTTGTGGGGTACGGATGACCCTTGGGAGCCGATCGCCTTGGGGCGAGAATTGGCAAAGTTTCCGGCTGTTGAAAAGTTTATTCCTTTGGAGGGAGTGGGCCATTGTCCCCAGGATGAAGCGCCGGAATTGGTCAATCCTATTTTACTCGATTGGATTAAAGAGCGATCGAGATTTGCCGACAATCCTCCCCTTTAATCAACAAAGGAAGAGGCACTTTAGCTAAGCGATCGGGTTAACTTAGAATTGAGAGTTTTTAGGAGTTGAAGTGGGAGCTATATTTGCGCGATCGCGCCATAGCACCAACGGAATGCTTAACGTTCCTAAAATCATTACAACTCCAGTTAGAATCCAAACTAGCACACGATTTGGGCGATAATCACCTCGCTCAATTTGCCAGAATACTCGATTATAACGCCATGCTGCTAAGGCAATGACCGCAATCCCAAAAACGACCAGACTCAGCCCTAAAGTTTCGGAGTTGAAGAAGGGAGGGGAGGAAACTTCTTGCTGAGTCACTGTAGCTTGCAATTGACGGAGAAATAAACTGAACCGACTGATTGCAAACCCAAAACCAACTAAAGCCAGTGAAGTTCGTAACCATGCCAGAAAGGTGCGTTCATTTGCCTGATGTTCTCGCTGTCGGTCTATTTTATCACCCTTGTTCATCAACCCTACCTTGATAAAATATCTTAAGCTTTCCCTCGTTGATTATTGTTTCACTTGTGACTGCGGAGGGAAGTATCGGTATTGCGATCGTGATTCATCATCACCCAAAAATATACTATCAGTAAATAGACAAAAAAGCGATCGCCTCCATCTCTACCAACAGAAAATAAGAGGACACAGCAATGCTGTGTCCCTACAAATACCCCAGTTAAAATCCAGTTTAAAAAGACTTAGGCACACTGCCGGACTGAGCCTTTTTCTCCAACCAATCCTGACCCAATCTGATTGTGACATCCGAATTCAAAGAACCGGTACTCTCAACCAACACATCTCCAAAACCCAAAAACTGGCGAATCGCTTGAGCACCTTTAATATCGCCCTGTTGAGCTACTAGAGTAGTTACCTCCAGCGGTTCGGGCCAAGCTTTATAAACCTGAACATTCCGATAACCGGCTTGAGTCAAATTATTGACAAAATCTTCAACAGCCGATGGATCTCCGGTACTATCTTGAATCGCCACCTTCAGAAAAGTCGAATCAGCATTCTCAATTGTCCAAGTATTTTGGCCGAAGTCAAAATGTTCCGCCACCATAGTTTCGATGGCATATTGGTCGGGCAACCAAAAACTTGCTTTGTAGTCCTTAGAATCGCTAAATTTGCCGGGAACCATCAACATCTGCACGCCAGCGCGATCGGTTTGAGTAGCAAAACCAGCCAAAGCTACCAATTCTTCTATACTCAAATTCGTGTCAAGGTGAGACTGAATCACCGATAAAATCTTCGGTAGTCGAGACAGCAAACCTACATTTACTTCCTGTTCCACAAAAGCCCGCATCAACAATTGTTGGCGCTGCACCCGCCCGATGTCGCCCAAATCGTCGTGCCGATAAAGCAAATATTGCACGATTTGTTCGCCGTTGAGTTTCTGCTTGCCAGCCTTTAAATCTATATATAAATGCTGACTGTGATCGGTATATTTCATGTCTTTAGGGACATTAATAGTAATGCCACCCAGGGCATCGACCAAACTTTTTATGCCATGAATATTAACTGTGACGTAGCGGTCAATTCCCACACCGCCCAGGAGTCCGCTGACTGCCTTCGCTGACGAAGCCGGGCCACCGTGGTAATTAGCTTCGTTGATTTTCACCTCGCCCCTGCCTTCAACATAGGTGCGGGTGTCTCGCGGAATGGAAAGCACGCTTAACTTTTTATTTTGAGGGTCAAACCTCACCAACAGCATGGTATCGGTTAAGCCCTTAAATGAGTTTTCCCAAACCTCGTGTCCGACATCTTTGTTGACACTTCCTTCGATGTCAGAGGTCAGAACTTTAAGCCCTAAAACTAAAATATTAACTGGCCGAGTCAGCTCCGGCATCTTCATGTTGAGCTTTGCCATGTCGCCTTGAGAAAATACGGCTGCTTCTTCAGGGCTCAACTTTTGTTGCTGAAGCGGCGTTGTAGAAAGGGAGACGGCTAGCAACGCTCCGGCTGTGGCTGAGAGCATGGCTACTCCAGCCAAACCAAAACCAAAACCCAGCCAACGGCCTCGATGGGGCTGGTTCGATTTTTTGGTTGCAGGTTGAGCAGTTGATTGTTGGATAGGGTCTTGATTAGGAATTTTTTGAGCTGGCACTGGCTTCCTCACACACAACAAAAATAAAAAAGATAATGGCAATATGTAGTATCAAGCTGAAGACGCACTCAATCAATAGGGTAGGGGCTTAAAAAAACCCTAAATTATGATAAATGTTTGCCTACTACTTGCTCGGCTAAGCGACTAATTCCAGGCAACCATAGCGGTTGACGCTTCCAGAGGCGAACCATCAGTCCCAGAGCAACGATGAAATAGCTGGTTGTTAGCAGGCTACTCATTAATAACATGGGAAGTGTCTGAGATTCCGCAGAAATCGCTCCAGCTTCTAAAAGAATATGTCCTAAGAGCCAACTAAAAGCAAGGGCAATTGCCAAGCGGCTGATGGCTTTGCGTTCGGGACTACCCTGACGGCGGTAAAGAGTCCACAGGGCTGGGAAAAAGCCGATGACTGGGATCATTAATACAAACAGACTGGCACGATCGAGTTCAGGATTTTCTAAGGGATCTGTATTTTTCATAAAAAAACTCGGTAAGTGGGAAACTCAGCGACTTCAGTCCTGAGAGGAAAACGACTCGGCGATTTCAATCGCCTTGAATCTTTCCCCTGTCGGGTTGGAGGGGTATGGTTGCCCCTCCGATGAGGTATGGTTGCCTCAGTCTCCCTTGCGGGGTAATGTTCGTGCAGACCTGGTTATAAAGGCTTGTTAGACCTGCGACACTGTTTCAGTGACTTTAAAACTGTTTAATCGCAGGTGACAGAGCGGAAAACTGGCGTCGCATTCGCCGGTGTCGTGACCTAAATAACGTCTCCTCTTGCGAGGGGTCTGGTCAGCATAGCTTGCTCGATTTCTCCTACAAGCTCAGTGGCTTTAGCCCTGAGTTACTGACAATTCGGTACTCAAAATTTGCAGAAGGTGAGATTTTGCACACAAGTTATTTGTTAGAGGGAAAATTTATATCCTAAACCAAAATTCCGAGAGCAGGGCTGGGGATATCGCCAAAATTGTCTGTCACAGGCCAAATTTTTCTGCCCTCCCAATCTCGCGACCGATCGTTGGCAACTTTTCGACCCGGAGACCCGTATTTTGATAAACTGGATACAGCACAGCAGTCAGGAGAACAGACTTAGCCATGACCCAATCCCAAAAACCCATCGTTATTGCTCCATCCATATTATCAGCCGATTTTAGCCGTCTTGGAGAAGAGATTCAGGCTGTCGATCGAGCTGGGGCTGACTGGATTCACGTAGATGTGATGGACGGTCGCTTTGTTCCTAATATTACTATCGGGCCGCTGATTGTTGAGGCAATTCGCCCTGTTACTACCAAGGTAATCGATGTCCACTTGATGATTGTGGAGCCGGAGAAGTACGTCGAGGACTTCGCTAAGGCTGGTGCTGACATTATTTCGGTTCACGCGGAACACAATGCTTCGCCTCACTTGCACCGCACCCTCGGCCAAATTCGGGAATTGGGGAAAATGGCTGGTGTGGTTCTGAATCCTTCGACGCCTTTGGAGTTGATCGAGTACGTGCTGGAACTTTGCGATTTGGTGCTGATTATGAGCGTCAATCCGGGCTTCGGCGGTCAAAGTTTTATCCCGGCTGTTTTGCCGAAAATTCGCCAGTTGCGTAAAATGTGCGACGACAAGGGCCTCGATCCTTGGATTGAGGTAGATGGCGGTTTGAAGGGGAACAATACTTGGCAGGTTCTGGAAGCGGGCGCAAATGCGATCGTTGCTGGTTCTGCTGTGTTTAAGGCGAATGATTACGCAGCGGCGATCGAGGGTATCCGCCACAGCAAGCGCCCGACTCCTGAGTTGGCTGCGGTTTAATCAAAGATTTTTCGAGTTTTTCGGGTTTTTCTCGTTCCCAGCCTGCTTTGGCTGGGAACGCATTTTTATACTCGGTTTCCAAGAGTCAGGAATTACTTATTTCGAGACAGAGGCGAGAATGCTTTCCATCTCAGAAAGCTCGACCGCCCCGGAGAAAGTTTCGCCGTTCATAATAAAAAACGGAGTGCCTTCAATGCCTAGTTGTTGAGCAAGTTGCACGTCTTTGGCAATGGCGGCTTCTGCAGCGGGGCTGTTGCGATCGGTGTTGAATTTATCTAATTTTAGATTGAGCTTTTGGGCGATCGATGGGTACAATGGATCGCCTAAATCTTTCTGCCCTTCAAACAAAGCGCTGTAATATTCCCAGAATTTGCCCTGCTGCCCCGCCGCCCAAGCTGCTTTAGCTGCCGGTAGCGCTTGAGGGTGAATAGAAGTTAAGGGAAAATGCTTGTAAGCTAAAGTAACTTTGTCCTGGTGTTTTGCCATAAACTGCTTGACAGTATCGTGAGCGCGCGCGCAAAACGGACATTGAAAGTCAGAGAATTCTAAAAGTACAATTTGCTGGGAAGGTGAGCCCGTAGTGGGAGAATCCCCGATCGCCGATTTGGGATTAGTTTTCATCTCCTGCAAAAATGATTCCTGCGCTGCTTTGAGAGACTGCTGCTGCTGTTGCTGGTACGCTTGTACAGACTCTAAAATTACTTGCGGGTTTTCGCGGATCACCTGCAAGACTTGCTCTTTGAACTTGGGATCGACTGAATTGCCAGCCGTTGACTGTGCGGGGGAACAACCGATAAATACCAGGCAACCTGCGAGGATTGCAGCCAAGCAGAAGGCTTGCTGGCTGCGGAGTTTTCGCCAAATAGTGGATATGTTCATCTTTTTTTTCTGATTCACGACAACACTTAATCCTACATTTAATTTTGCGGAGTGTCAGGTATACCGCTGTTGACTGCGGTGCAGTTATTTTTAGCTTTAAGCAATAATTAGTAATTCGTAATCAGTAATTGGCAAGTTTTTTTACTTACCGGAACCGCTAGGAACCCCATAATTAAGATTTAAACAATCGGGATTTAGTATTATAATCTTATGTTTCCTCGAACGACCGCCATCAAAGATGTTTGTACTGAGGACTAAATTTTGAGTGAGTTTTATGATGACTAAAATCCTCCATAAAAACGCGATCGCGGTTATTTTACTACCGGACTAGATATAACATCTAGTCCGATCGATTGACCCTAATATCCCGGCCGGGCGGGTTTTTGAGATTGTCAATTATTGGCAGATATGGTTCGTGAACCCGCCCCTACCTGATTTCGGGTAAAGCGAAGCGGAGGGAATTGACCGGACGAGATATAAAATATAAAAGGACGATCGCCCAGGCAATCGTCCTTTTATTTGCGGCAGGTATTATCAGTTTTTAGGCTTGTCTGAATCCAAGATTATTTGCGGTTGTTGAGCCATTTAGCAGCAACTATTCCCAAAATACCTGCAACAACTGGATTTCCCAAAAACTTCATCAAACTTGGCTGTTCGGCCAGCACTTCTTGGAAAATATCCGGGTGATTGTGATAGGTAAACGAGGCCAACTTGGTAACATCGTCAGCATTCATGCGGCTGGCGTGGTGGGTAGAAAGTCCTAGCTGCTTTTCCAATTTGCGATCGTCCAATCCTCTCTTGCCCAAATGCTTGAAGAATTCCCGCGCTACATCGTCGCGTTCATTTGGCTTAATTTGGGCGATCGCCTTTTGCAATTCCGGTTCCAACTGAGCCGGCGGGAGGGAGTCGTGATTCAGGGAACGCCCGAATAATTGTTTGCGCTGAGCGGGCGAAGTTCTCTGAGCAAAATCGTCAAAGTTTTCGTAATCTTCACCAGTTGTCTGCGGCATCATTTCTCGATCGCCCTGGGCTAAATCGTTCATGATTTGACGCTTGTAATTATCGCTGCTACTCATGGTAACTCTCTTCCAATCTACACAACATTTCAGTCTTAAATTGAGATGGCTTCGCAATCAAAAAACTGCCGAATATTAAACCGCCTCGCGGCTATCATTTAAGCTTGCTAACTCGGTCAAGACTTGTATTCAATTTGATTTGATTGCTGGTCGTACTTAGCAGTCAAAATCAGTTTTTTGTCAGGAGCGTAAACCAAAACACTTACATCTTGATTTGGAAAATTGCGGTGAAAACCTTGTGCTAAAGATTTGGCCAAATCTTTCACTTCAGTCGGGCGGACTTGCGGAGTAATTACAACTCCCAACTTGTTATTGTCGCGCACGTAAGCATCCTGAACAAGACCCTGAGCCGTCTTTGTTACCCATTTACCAAAATCTTGACCTGCGGCGGTATTGCCACGTTCTAGTTGCGCGTAATAACCCTGACTGCCACCAATTGCTACAGGTACATCACTCGGTTTTTGGGCTGAAACGCTGGGCGCGCACGCAGTCGTAATAGCCAGCATTAATACCAAGAGTACGCCCGCAATTATTTTGCGACTCTGCTGCAATAAACTCACCTTTTTTCCTCCCTTCTGAAAACAACTTGAATACTTGAAAGGGTCAGGTTGCTCGACCCTCTCAATTAGTATTAGGCTTAGTCTAGTTTCTTTTTGAGCTCATCTTTTACATCTTCGATGGCGTGACCAGCTTCAGCTTTTGCCTGCTTGGCTTTGCCTTCTGCTTTATCCTTCGGGTCGCCAGTAATATTACCTAGGGCTTCTTGAGCTTTGCCTGCGATGTTGTTGCCAGTTGCCTCTGCTCTATCTTTAGTGGTCATGGGTTTCTCCCTATCTGTATTTAATTTGACATTTTTTACTTAAACTCATCATAGGTAACTATGAGCTGCGTTGCACTCTACCTCTAGGAAGAAAGAATGAATAACAAATGGAATAGGGAATAGGGAATAGGGAATGTGGAAAAATTATTTTAAAATTTTAGACGGACTGCCACTTTCATACTTGCCGCATTTTTTTTACCGCTTCTACTGGCTGCA
Organism: Microcoleus sp. AT8-A3; assembly: GCF_036705675.1. Classification (NCBI taxonomy): domain Bacteria; kingdom Bacillati; phylum Cyanobacteriota; class Cyanophyceae; order Oscillatoriales; family Microcoleaceae; genus Microcoleus; species Microcoleus sp. AT8-A3. The sequence continues at coordinate 45,418 of NZ_JAUBVD010000015.1, read as the reverse complement.
ATTAAGTATTTATTTTTGTAAAAAAATGCTGGATGGTCGCCCGTGCGTCCAAGAGTATTTTTTTAAACCCAAAAGAATTTATAATTTTAAAATTATCTTTAATTCTGCCTTAAAAAGGCGGGTGTCGGCAAGACTGTATCTTACCCACACCCGAAAAAATTCCGTATTAGTAGTTTTAATCTACCTTGTGATGACATTCTTCATCAATTTTGTGCTGAAGTTCTTCTTTAAACTGTTCGACAGCGTGCATAGTTTGAGCATCTTCTTTTTTTTGCTGGCCGAGGGCTTTTTCTGTTTCCTCGCCGAGCAAGGTTTCCTTTGATTTTGGTAGCGTGACTTGATTTTCGCTGCCAGTGTGGGTCGCGTTTTCTTGACTATTCATTAGTTTTTCCCCTATTGTTTGCAAAATTTATTTTTAACAAGGGTACTTAGAAGTTAACCTTATATTTATCATAAGGGAAATCACGAGGGCTTCCCTCTGTCTGAAGGGAGATAGGGGCTGGTGAAGAGTTTTGAGTTTTATAGTTAAGATAAATTACGGAAAATTGCATTAGCCCGAAAGGAGATAGGGGAAGGGGAATAGTGCGTGAGATTGCTTGGTGAGTAGCAAGGCGCGGGCTGTGAATGAGTTGGGGAACGGCGAGGAGGGGGGAGAATTGTTCTGCAGCGCGCGCGATGGCATTAAGTGTCGAATGTTGTTGTATGAGGCTCTTTGGACATCGGTAAAAGATGAAGAGAGAAATGGGAGGCTGTTTAGTCCAGACTTAGGTCTATGCTGAGAGTTTGACAGTTAAAATCAACAGGGTGCAGCAATTTCCACGTTTGGTGGCGATCGGGTTAAATAATCTGCTAAACAAGATTTAGCCTCAAGGCTAACTTCGTGCAGGATCGAACTAAAATTTCTGTTATTAGTAAAAATTATCTAAAACCCTATGGGAGCAAGGAGCAGTAACCCCCTCGCAGCAGCAGGCTCGACTCGTGAGCCGATCAAAATAGGCGTTTTGCATTCGCTGACGGGCACGATGTCCATCAGCGAAATTTCTGTTAAAGATGCGACGCTGTTGGCTGTTGAGGAAATTAATGCGGCGGGAGGGGTGCTCGGACGCCCCTTGGAAGCGGTTATAGAGGATGGAGCCAGCGATTTGCAAACTTTTGCTCAAAAAGCTAAGCAATTGCTCCTAGAAGCGCAGGTGGCGGTGGTATTTGGCTGTTGGACTTCGGCGAGCCGCAAAGCTGTACAGCCGGTTTTTGAACACGGCAGCGGTTTGCTGTTCTATCCGGTGCAGTATGAAGGGCTAGAAAAGTGTCCGAATATTTTCTACACTGGTGCGGCCCCAAACCAACAGATTGTGCCTGGGGTGAATTACTTGCTGGCACAGGGGAAGCGGAAAATTTTCCTGTTGGGTTCGGATTATATCTTTCCCCGCACGGCAAATCGGATTGTGAAAGTTCAACTGGCGGCACTGGGGGGAGAGTTGGCGGGGGAAGTGTATCTGCCGCTGGGTTCGAGGGAAGTGGGCGAGGCGATCGCACATATCTTAGCAGTGAAACCGGATGCGATTCTCAACACTCTCAACGGGGACAGCAATGTGGCTTTTTTCCAAAAGTTGCGGGAAGCTGGCGTGAAACCCGATGATTTGCCGGTGATGTCGGTTAGCGTAGCAGAAGAGGAAGTGCGGGCGATCGGGCCGTCCAATATTGCTGGACATTTGGTGGTTTGGAACTATTTTCAAACGGTGGATACACCGGAAAATCGTAAATTTGTCAAGGCTTATAAAGCCCGATACGGGGAAAATCGAGTCACGGATGACCCGATCGAAGCAGCTTATTTGGGCGTTTACCTGTGGAAGCAAGCAGTAGAAAAAGCTGGTTCGACAAATGTGGTTAAAGTCAGGGCGGCTGCTAAAAATATTGAGTTTGCAGCGCCTTCGGGGAAGGTAAAAATAGATGCCCAAACTCAGCATATTTGGAAAACAGTGCGGATTGGCAAGGTGAGGCTGGACGGTCAAATTGAGGAGATTTGGAATTCCGGCGCACCGGTTCGGCCCGATCCTTTTCTCAAGGGCTATCCTTGGGCGGCGGCACTTGCTACGAGGGGGATTTCTCTGGGAACTCGGGCGTCTTTGAGCGGGCTGTTTGTCATCTTGGTACTGATAACTTGGATGGCGGTGGGAGTCGGGTGGATGGGTTCTGTGGAGATGAAGAACTATTTGCTGGCAATAGAGGCGGCCTCAGCTCCTGCGGGGGTTTCTGAGGCCGCAATGGCGGTGTTGGTGCAGCAAACTCTGTTTGTGGCGAGCCGCACTCAGCACTGGCTGATGGGGGCTTTGGCTTTGAGTTTGATCGCGGGAATAGGGGGTTTTGTGTCGGTGTCGGCAATTATTCGGAATCTCGGCTTGCTGCGGGAAACTGCCGAACAGATGGCTAGCGGTGATTTGACGGCTCGATCGCCGGTGGTTTCTAATGACGCGATCGGGGTGCTATCTTCTACTCTCAATACAATGGCTCAGCAAATTAGCAGTTTGCTCAACGGTTTGGAGGTGCGGCAGCAGCAGCTAGAGGAACGATCGGAGGAATTGGAAGTCGCTAAGAATGCTGCGGAAGCTGCCAACCGGGCAAAAAGCACTTTTTTGGCAAATATGACTCACGAGTTGCGGACGCCCTTGAATGCGATTATCGGCTACAGCGAGCTGCTGCAAGAAGAGGCTCTGGAACTCGGCGAAGAAGAGTTTGTGATGGATTTGGCAAGCATTAATATGGCTGGCAAGCAGTTACTCTACATTATTAGTGACATCCTGGATATTTCTAAAATTGAAGCAGGAAAGATGACTCTTTTCTTGGAGACTTTTGAGGTGTGGGATTTGATCGAGCAAGTTGTCACTACTGTTCAACCGACGCTAGGGAAAAATGGCAATACTTTGATCGTCAATTGCGATCGCAATATTGGCACGATCTACTCGGATTCGTCGAAGCTGCGACAAGCGCTGTTGAATTTGGTGAGCAATGCTGCTAAGTTTACCGATCGAGGCAAAATTACGATTAATGTTTGGAAGGAAGAAGGGGAGGTTTTGTCGGTCGGCAATTCCGAAGAACTCTCGGCAGATCCTTCTCGGTGTCAACAGCCGTCGATCGTGTTTCAAGTCACCGATAGTGGCATCGGCATGACTGAGGATCAGGTGTCGAGGCTGTTCGGAGCTTTCGCTCAAGCGGACGATTCTACTACCCGCAAATACGGTGGCACCGGTTTGGGGCTGACAATTAGCCGGAAGTTTTGCCAGATGATGGGCGGAGACATTACCGTTGAGAGTGAGTTTGGCTGCGGTTCTAGTTTTACGATCCGGTTGCCGATTGCGGTTAAAAACCCAAAAGAAGCGCAGGAAGATCGAGAAATTGAAGAAATGCAGCCGAAGTATGGCGAGGAGTTGGAAACGAGTGTAGCGGCGACTGAAGCGAAGCAAAAAGAAGTGCGATCGCAACCGCTGGATCTGCCCGATGCTGCTACGGTGCTGGTGATTGATGACGATCCAGATGCGCGGGATTTGATGACTCGCTGCTTGTCGAAACAGGGATTTCGGGTGCGATCGTCGGCTAGCGGTGAAGGGGGGCTGCTGTTGGCGAAGGAGTTGCTGCCCGACGCGATTATTCTGGACGTGATGATGCCAAGTATGGACGGCTGGGCGGTGCTGTCTGCGCTGAAAGCCGATCGAGATTTGGTTGATATTCCAGTGATTATGATAACTTTTTTGGACGACCAAAATCAGGGTTTGGAATTTGGAGCGGCGGAGTATGTGAGGAAGCCTGTGGATTACAAGCGCTTTGCTGCTTTATTGAGTAAATATCAGGGTATCGGGAAGTAGTTAGTTGACTGTTGACTGTTGACTGTAATTATTACTGTTCTGGACGCCACAAATTGTTAGATCCGCTATTGATAAGGGTAAGGTGCGTCGCCCGGAAAAATCTGCAAGTTTCATTTCTCATCTGAGGGCGACGCACCCTACAGATTAGCATTTCACTTCAAGAGAAAACCGCTATACATCCCTCTCGATTACCAATTACCAGACGTACTTCATTAAACCCAGAAGTGCTATGGTTATTGCTTATTAGTAGCAGGTAACCAATAAGAAATAACAACAGTCAACTGACAACTGACAACGGTCAACTAACAATTGACTAATTAATCTAAGAAGCCCATTAATGTCGAGCTATCGTCAATTTCGTTTGAGGCAATAGGGCGGTTTCCTCCCATTGTGGAGTAAACTTCATCAATGTGAAGAGTGCTGATTGCAATAGGGCGAGCACCGGACATACTGAACATTTCACTGACTTGCATGGCGCTGGAACCGATCGGGCGATTGCCGAGTGTAGCAACCACTTCAAAGTCGCTGGATTCGATCGGGCGATTGCCTACAATGCCGTAGGTTTCGCTGATATGCAGGGTGCTAGTGCCGATCGGGCGGTTCCCCGATATCGAGACGGTCTCGCTGATGGTAAAATCGTCGGGGCCGACGGGGCGGTTGTCATGCATGAGTTGCGGCCGATAAAGTTGAATTCCTGTTGCTTTGGCATCCGTGGGTTCTGTCGGTTGGCTTTTGGAACTGCCTTTGCCGCGGCGGGCGAGTGCTTTGCCTTTGCCTGTACCTGTGCTCCTCGTATCCATAATTCTTTTCCTCGCTTATTACTGTTGATTGCTGGGTTCGGACAACTGCTTTTGTGGGCTTTCTGCTTTCTATTTGGGCCGATGATTAAAATAATATTACCAAAAACTTGGGTTTAAAGCCCCGTCCTTATAGGACGGCTTTGTGTTAGACTTTTAACGTAGCGAGTTCTCACGTAAAATGTTCGTTTTAGAATTCAAGGCTAAAGGCAAACCAAATCAGTACGCAGCAATAGACGAGGCAATCAGAACTGCTCAATTCGTTCGGAACAAGTGCATCCGATTTTGGATAGACAACCGAGGAGTAGGGCAAAAAGACTTGTATCGGCACATCACTGCGCTCAGAGAAGAGTTTGCCTTTGTCAAAGATTTGAATTCTAGTGCTTGCCAAGCTTCTGTGGAAAGGGCTTATTCTGCGATTGCTCGGTTTTACGACAACTGCAAGAAAGCCGTTCCCGGAAAGAAATGCTATCCGACTTTCAAGAAAAACAGTCGGTCTGTTGAGTACAAAGTCAGCGGTTGGAAACTTTCAGAAACTCGGAAGCAAATCACATTCACTGACAAAAAGGGAATTGGCAAGCTCAAACTAAAAGGGACGTGGGATCTTAACTTCTACCAAATCGATCAGATCAAGCGAGTTCGCTTAATATGTCGCGCTGACGGCTACTACGTTCAGTTGGCAATCAGTGCTGATCACAATGTAGATACAACGCCAGCAGGTAAAACAGTTGGATTGGACGTGGGCTTGAAAGAGTTTTATACAGACTCCGACGGTCACACTGAACCAAATCCCAAGTTTTACCGAACAAGCGAGAAACGGTTGAAGTTTCGACAGCGACGTGTCTCTCGCACAAAGAAAGGCTCTGCCAACCGAAAGAAAGCAATTAATCGATTAGGGCGAGCACACCTCAAAATAAGTAGGCAACGTGAAGAACACGCTAAGAGACTGGCGCGTTACGTAATCCAATCTAACGATTTGGTCGCCTACGAAGATTTGAGGATTAAGAATCTTGCAAAGAATCACTGTCTGGCTAAATCGATTAACGATGCTGGTTGGTATCAATTCAGGAAGTGGTTGGAATATTTTGGCGTAAAGTTTGGCAGGGTAACGGTTGCTGTCAATCCTGCTTATACTTCGCAAAAATGTTCTAACTGCGGTGCAATCGTCAAAAAATCCCTATCCGTAAGAACCCACGTTTGTGAATGTGGATTTGTTATGGATAGGGATTGGAACGCCGCGATTAACATTCTGAAATTAGCCTTGAGTACGGTAGGGCATACCGGAACTTGGGTCAAAGACCCGAACGCTTTGGGAGATTCGACCTCTACTTTGGCTGGAGAAATCCAGTCGCAAGCAAGTTGAGTCTGTGAACAAAGAATCCCCTCGCCTTGATAGCTGGGGAGTGTCAAAAAGTCTAACTATTTTCTTAGAGAAATTGCAGAATATCTGCATTTTTGTTAAGATTTATGGGTAATAGCTACATTTTCCTATGGTAACTGCGGCAGCATCTTTTCAATTGCAAGCGCCCTTCCAGCCCACAGGCGACCAACCGCTAGCGATCGCCCAACTCGTCAAAGGCATCGAAGCCGGGGATCGATTTCAAACCTTACTCGGTGCCACAGGTACGGGCAAAACCTTCTCCATTGCCTCGGTGATTGAAAAAGTCGGCAGACCCACCTTAGTCCTAGCACACAACAAAACCCTGGCAGCTCAACTGTGCAACGAACTGCGAAATTTTTTCCCGAACAATGCAGTCGAATACTTTGTCAGTTATTACGACTACTACCAACCTGAAGCATACATCGCCGTCACCGATACTTTCATTGAGAAAACAGCCGCAATTAATGACGAGATCGATATGTTGCGGCACTCAGCTACGCGATCGCTCTTTGAACGCCGCGACGTAATTGTAGTTGCTTCAATTAGCTGCATCTACGGTTTAGGAATGCCCGCAGAATACCTGAAAGCGGCTATTCCTTTGCGAGTAGGAATGGAAGTCAACCAGCGGCAAGTTTTGCGTGATTTAGTCAACGTCCAATACAGCCGCAACGATATAGATTTAGGCAGAGGCAAATTTCGCGTCAAAGGCGATGTTTTGGAAATTGGCCCCGCTTACGAAGATAGAATTATTCGCGTTGAATTCTTCGGGGATGAAATCGATGCCATTCGCTACGTTGACCCGGTAACAGGTAAAATTCTGCAAAGTTCAACGGCTTTAAATATCTATCCAGCGCGCCACTTTGTCACAGCAGAAGATAAATTAGAGGCAGCTTGCCAAGGAATAGAACTCGAATTAGAAGACCGACTGGCAGAATTTGAAAAACAGGGTAAACTATTAGAAGCTCAGCGGTTGGAACAGCGCACGCGATACGATTTGGAAATGCTGCGCGAGGTAGGTTACTGCAACGGAGTCGAGAATTATTCGCGACATTTGGCAGGAAGAAATGCGGGGGAACCGCCAGAATGTTTGATTGATTATTTCCCGAAAGATTGGATGTTGGTGATAGATGAATCTCACGTCACAGTGCCGCAGATTCGGGGGATGTACAACGGCGACCAAGCGCGCAAAAAAGTATTGATCGAACACGGTTTCCGCTTGCCCAGCGCGGCCGATAACCGCCCTTTAAAAGCAGAGGAATTCTGGGCAAAAGAAAATCAGTGCATCTTTGTTTCTGCTACCCCTGGGGATTGGGAAATGGAAATATCGGAAGGCCGAGTTGCAGAGCAAGTAATTCGCCCTACCGGAGTAGTTGATCCGACAATTTTCGTGCGCCCGACGCAAGGACAAATTGATGATTTGTTGGGGGAAGTTAAGGAGAGAGTAAGTCGGGACGAGCGAGTTTTGGTGACGACTTTAACGAAGCGGATGGCGGAAGATTTAACCGAATATTTGCAGGAGAGAGCTATTAAAGTCCGGTATTTGCACTCGGAAATTCAGTCGATTCAACGCATCGAAATTATCCAAGATTTGCAGGATGGTAAGTTTGATGTATTGATTGGGGTTAACTTGCTGCGGGAAGGTTTGGATTTGCCGGAAGTTTCGCTGGTGGTAATTTTGGATGCGGATAAAGAGGGGTTTTTGCGATCGGGACGTTCGTTGATTCAAACGATTGGAAGGGCGGCGCGGCACGTTCAGGGACAGGCTATTTTATACGCGGATAATTTGACTGACAGTATGGTTAAGGCGATCGACGAAACCGATCGACGCCGGGGGATTCAGCTAGCGTACAATAAGATGCACGGGATTACGCCGCAGCCGATCGCGAAAAAGCGATCGAGTAATGCGATTTTGGCATTTTTGGATGTGTCGCGCAAGCTGAATTCTCAGCAGTTGGAGGAGGTTTACGAACAGGTGAACGAGTTATCTTTGGATGAGATTCCTCAGTTAATCGGGCGGTTGGAAGCGCAGATGAAGGCGGCGGCTAAGAAGTTGGAGTTTGAGGAGGCGGGTAAATTGCGCGATCGGATTAAGCATTTGCGGGATAAGCTATTGGGACATTAAGGAAGAGTGGGAGGATATGATGTTCGATCGCATTACCTTCGATCCAAAAATTATGGGAGGAAGAGCTTGCATTCGAGGAATGCGAATTACTGTTTCTTTGGTAGTGAGTTTAGTAGCAAATGGGATGAGTGTAGAGGAAATTTTGGCAGCTTATCCTTATTTGGAAGCTGAGGATATTAAAGCTAGTCTCCAGTATGCGGCATTTTTGACGAACGAGCAAATTCGTCCATTTAGCGGGACTCCAGCATGAAATTCTTGGCAGACATGGGTGTGTCTCCTGTAACGGTGCTTGCACTGCGCCAGCAGGGATATAATGCTGTACACTTAAATGAGCAAGGATTGGAGCGTTTGCCCGATTCTGAGATCCTGGAAAAAGCACGCCAAGAGCAACGAATTGTTTTAACTTTTGACCTGGATTTTGGCGAGCTTTTGGCTATCAGTTCTCAATCTCTTCCAAGTGTAATTATTTTTAGACTGCAAACCACTATTCCAGTGTTTGTTAGTGCTAGATTGCTGGCTGTTTTGTCAGAGTGCGGTGAAGATTTGGAAACAGGTGCGATTGTGACAGTGGAAGATAATCGTTATCGAGTACGGCGACTTCCTATTTAGAGTAGGAAAGTGCGATCGTATTCAGCATTTGTGCAATAAACGGTTGGGAGACAGCAATGAGCAAGTTTAAATTATTCGATGCAGTTAATTTAACCGAAGCAGTCGCCCTCGCTGATGGCGAGATTGCACCGCGAGAAACAGCCGGAGCAATTGTTGAGGTTTTCAAGAATGGTGAAGCTTATTTAGTAGAATTGTTTGGCGGATGGGTGAAAGCGGAAGTTGGCGGGGATTTTGTTCCTGAAACTCAGGATGAACCGGGCGCATTTATAGAAACGATTGGTGTTGAAACAGTTTATCCGCATCAGTTGCAATTATAAGACTTACGCATGAGGTTCAGAAACCGGGTTTTTTACGAAAATACTTCGCTGTAGCCCACAGATTCGCTAAAAACCCGGTTTCTTTGGGCCCAGCAAGTTTGCCGAATTTTTGCAGGAAAAACAGCAAAAAGTGCGTGAAGCGAAGCTATCCCGTAGGGAATCGTATTAAGCATCTGCGCGATAAACGTTTAGGTAATGAAGGGATAATTCAAAAGCCAAACATCGCTTTTAGTCCATTTGCGATCGGCTGATACTCTTCTGCGGTTAAACTGCCAAGATAGCGCAATACTCGCCGGATATCTACAGCGCGTACTTGATCCAGCAATACTATCGAGTCGGCCGTTAGATTTCCCATTCCTGCCTGAAGACTTGGGTATAAAATTGGATTTTGTGCAGTCCAATCTCCTGATTGTCTGGTAATTGGCACAACAATCACAAGCTCAAAACGCATCGTACCTGTGTTGCTTGGCCTCCCCACTACTACAGCAGGGCGTATTCCCTGCTGTTCGTGCAGTGCAGGCGTTTGAGGAGGGAAATCAACCAGTAAAATATCGCGGATGGTGAATCTATTAGCCACGCTTATTGCTATACCCTTTCGTCTTCAAGAATAACAGCACCTACTCCCGGTATATAGCGCACGGGTTGACCAAGTTTCATCGGGTCTACATCTCCCCAATCATAGGGAGGAATTTCATTATCGACGAGGTAAAGTTGACGCCAAGGCGATTTTGCCAATGCTTCCTCGGAAATGTCAGGAAAAAATATTAGCACTTCTCCGATGCCAACGGGAAAACCATTGAGTTTGCTCAAGCCATCTATAATCGCGGCTAAGACGGATAAGTTTAGATGGCTGAGGTTTTCGGCTTTTTCTATCAGTTGGTATACGGTTTCAGGATTGAGTGTTTCGCCCACAGCTTCGACTAAGTTTTCGGGGGTGAAACCTCGACATTTCAAGTATTCGGCTAGTTGTAAGCGAATTGTACTCATGGGTTTAGTTGAGAAAGATTTTAGGGTGAAGTGCGATCGCCCTTTACCATTGTCCTATTTTTTGGATGGGAAGGGCGATCGTACTTTCTATCAGATTCCTAGTCTATCTGCTGCATATTCGCGAGCACGACAGTCTGCGTTTGATGAACCATCGTTATCCCAGTCATTTGGCTGCCAATCACGTTCGCGCCTCAAGTCATCTATTTCTTGTTGCTGTTCAAGGACTTTTTCCTCAAAGGATTGGATAGTTTTATCCTTAGCTTTGATAGTTTCATCCTTTGCTTCGTTTTCCTCAAGCAGACTGCGGTTCCACTCCGCCAAAGCGCGGTTCGACTTCGCCAAAGCGCGGTGTGACTCCGCCAAAACAGAGAGGGTTTTCTTAGTCCGCTGAAGGTTGGTGTACAACGACTCGCATTGTGGAGTATAATTAGGGGACATATATTTCAAAAGTTACGTTGACTTGTGGTGGTCTGAAGTTGAGATGTCAAACCACCGTGAGTTCGCTAGCTAAAGCAAGGCCTCTGTCTGAATCGTTACTTCAGGCGGGCCTTTTCCGTATCAGATATGATTTGCTATTGCAAAAACTACAAGACATTAAAGCGTTGTCTTTCTTACACTTGGGAATGTGAGGAAGTTTTGTTTGAGCTTGTATTTTAAGAATATATGATGTGGGGTTAGTTGTCAAGCGAGCAATAAGACCGTTTGTTTTCTTTATTACGGAGATTTAAACATCCGATTGCCGACATCCGATGCCGCTTTAATCTAATAGGCTTGAATAACCGCATATACGGGGCTATGGGTAAAGTGGATGCCAACTCAACCTCAATTTACCGACATCCGATGCCGCTTTAATCTAATAGGCTTGAATAGTGCAGTCTACCGGGCTATGGGTAAAATGGATGCCACAATTAACCTAAATCTCTATTAAGAATTGAGCGCCGATTGAATCGATCGCGGGCAGACATGGTAATGGGTTTCAGGAATATATAAAAAAGGTAGATCGCCCAAAACCCCACCAAAACAAACTACTTGCTCAATACTACAGCATCGGTAGTGCTAGCAAAAGCCGGACTAATAAACTCATCCTTCTCCTCGGCTGTGATGTAACCCTTATCTACAGCTAGCTGCATCACTTCCTGAAGAAAGCCTCTGAGCACATCTAATACGTGAGTGTGATCGCATTCAAAAACCTTTTCCCAACCTGAAGTTTCAAACTTCCTCAAATAAAACTTACACAGGGGAACTCAGAAACCGGGTTTTTTGAAATAAAACTTCGTTACAGCCCGCAGATGGAGTAAAAAACCCGGTTTCTTTGGCGGAGTGCGTAAGTTCTGTTTATGTAATTTTCGCATATTAAAGTGGTAAGTTGGGCGAAGTGAAACATAGGGTTCGTTACCTCAACCCAACCTACTAATCAACTTACGGTGTCGGATTCGGATACTTAGCGTGTACCGCATTGATTTCCGCTATGATATCCTTATCCAAATTCACATCCAAACTACCGATATTTTCCTGCAACTGTTCGAGACTTGTTGCACCGATAATTGTGCTAGTTACAAACCAGCGCGATCGCACATACGCCAAAGCCATCTGCGCCGGACTTATCCCATGTTTCCCCGCAATCTCAACATACGCTTTTACCGCATCATTCAGATTAGTTTTATCGTAACGCTGACCGAATCCCGCAAATAAAGCCAACCTGGAATTTTCGGGAATTCCATTCAAGTATTTACCCGTTAACAGCCCAAACCCCAAAGGACTGTAAGCCATCAATCCCACATTCTTAAAACGGCAAGTTTCTGCTAAATTTAGGTGAAATGTCCGATTGCTCAAACTGAAAGCATTCTGAATCGAAACAACCTTTGGCAACCCGTGTTTTTCCGCCAACGTGCAAAACTCGCAAACTCCCCAAGGCGTCTCGTTGCTCAAACCTAAATAGCGGATTTTTCCAGCTTTAATTAAGTCAGAAAATACCTCTAACTGTTCCAAAATCGGGACTGTTTCGTGCTCTTGGGCGATGTCGTAATCCGGCGCGCCAAATAAGGGCACATAGCGATCGGGCCAGTGGATCTGATAGAGGTCGATGTAGTCAGTTTGCAAGCGCTTCAGGCTGTCATTCAGGGCTTTTTCGACATTTGGGCGATCGATCTGATTTTTCCCTTCCCGAATCCACTTTAAGCGAGTGCTTCTGCCCGCCACTTTAGTCGCTATAATGACTTTATCCCGCTGCTGCTTCGCCAACCACTCGCCGATATATTCCTCTGTTTTTCCCTGAGTTTCCGCCTTTCCAGGGACAGGATACATTTCCGCCGTATCGATAAAGTTGATTCCTCTATCGATCGCAAAATCGAGCTGTTGGGCCGCTTCCTCAACGGTATTCTGCTGGCCATAAGTCATCGTACCCAAACAGATTTCAGATACTGATAAATCGCTGTCGCCTAGTTTTTTGTATTCCATGAGTTTGATTGCGGGAAAAATATCTGATTCTATATTACAGAAAAACCTTGATTTAATTGAAAGCTCCAGAAAAGTGCGCGAGGCTTTCTCCTCTCTTCCTCTGCGCTCTCTGCGCCCTCTGCGGTTAAAAAAATCAAAGATATCCGAACTTAAATGTTAATATAAATAATTCGTATTCCTCTGATGTATGAGTAGTCGCCCGCCAAAAGTTCCATTTGTCAACCTCTCCCTGCAACACCAACCAATCCAATCTCAAATAACAGAAACAATTGGGAAAATAATCGAGCAAGGAGATTTTATTTTAGGCCAAGCCCTCGCCGAATTTGAAACAGCATTTGCTGCAGCTTCTGGAGTAAAATACGGCGTAGGAGTGGCTTGCGGAACAGATGCGATCGCTCTGGGACTCCAAGCTTGCGGCATTAATCCGGGCGACGAAATTATCATACCCGCTAACACTTTTATCGCCACCGCGATCGCCGTCCTCCAAGCCAAAGCTATACCTATTCTTGTAGATTGCGACCCGGAAACCGCCCTGATTGACCTCACAGCAGCAGCAACAGCAGTTACCTCGAAAACTAAAGCAATTATCCCAGTACACCTCTACGGTCAAATGGTATCGCCCCGGCAGCTTTTAGATTTTGCGAATCGCCACGATTTAATCATATTTGAAGATGCGGCCCAAGCACACTTAGCCGAAAGAGAAGGATACCGCGCGGGTTCCATTGGAAAAGCAGCAGCATTCAGCTTTTATCCCAGCAAAAACCTTGGTTCTTTTGGCGACGGCGGGATGTTAATTACTAACGATGCAGAGCTCGCAGAAAAAATGCGAACTCTCCGCAATTACGGAGCACCCAGCAAATATTTGCACACAGAAATTGGCACCAATAGCCGCCTCGACAATTTGCAAGCCGCCGTGCTCAATGTTAAATTGCCTTACTTAGAAAAATGGAATCGCGATCGCGCCGCCGCCGCCCAACACTACAATAGTCTATTAGAACCCCTGAAACGCAAAGGCATTGTACCCATCGCCAACCACAGCAGCAGCGGTCACATTTATCACCTCTATGTTATCCAAATTACGGAGAAAAGCTCGCTCAACCGCAACACCCTTCAGGAAAAACTCGCCCAACACGGCATTCAAACAGGTATACACTATCCCGTACCTTGTCACCTGCAACCCGCCTACCAAAACTTAGGCAATCCGGGCGACTTCCCCCACGCAGAAACCCTGTGCCAACAAATTTTATCATTGCCAATGTATCCCGGATTGAGCAATACTCAGATCGAGCAAGTTGTTCGGGCGATCGTACTATCATTGAATTGCTAATTGTTCATAAAAGTTATGCGGAACCTGTTTCCAGCAGTAGAGTGCAGTTATAAAAGCATTTAAGTTCCGAATTAACTCACATCAGGCACCCATATCAAAAACCCGTAGGGGCGGGTTCACCAATAGCTTTAAAGGGTGCAGACAGGTTAAATAAACCCGCCCCCACCCTGCGCGAGAGTCCTTTATTGATATTGATGCCTGATGTCGGGAATTAACAAATCTTTAACTCACACTTTAAAACCCCAAAGCGTTGCGAATCCAGCGCGGCAATCTTAAAACTTCTCAAACCATGCAAATCCAGCGCAAAATTCGCATTGTTTTCAAGCGATACCTCCTGGGGGAAGGTATCACGGCGCTCCTAGTGCTGCTGTACGCCCCCTTGCTAGTACACTGGTACGACGGCTGGTTCAACAAAACCATCAGCCTCGAACACGAATATTTCAGCCACGGACTAATTGGTTTACCCTACGCAGCTTATATTGCTTGGATGAACCGAAAGTGCTGGCGCAACTTGCCCAATTCACCGCATCCTTTGGGAGGCTTTTTGCTGGTACTAGCCACGCTTTTTTATCTGAGTCGCTTGAGCGATTTAGTAAATTTATCCCTTCCCATAATGCTGGCCAGCATTTGCTTATCTTTAAAAGGAATTCCCGGCTTAAAATTGCAGGCGATGCCGCTTTTATTCGTATTTCTGGCCTCGCCAAACCACATTCCTTACCTCATAGAACCCTACGCCTTGCCCTTACAGCAATTCATTGCTGAAACATCAGGCTGGATATTAATTAAGGTTGGTATCAACGTGAGAGTGGAAGAAATTTATCTGTACGTGAACGATCGCATTGTAGAAGTTGCTCCACACTGTGCAGGCTTGAAAATGCTGTTTACCAGTCTTTACGTTAGCTTAATTCTGCTGGATTGGACGGGAGTTTGGAACTCGGGCAAAAAAAGTCTTTTGTTTTTAGTGATTACATCCATTATTAGCATCACTTCCAACATTTTTCGCAATACTTTGCTAACTTACTTTCACGGAACCGACAGAGAGGCGCTTTTTACTTGGCTGCACGCCGGATGGGGCGGAGATTTATATTCTGCTTGTATACTAGGGTTATTGGTACTTCTCCTCAACGGAATGGAAAAGTATTTCCCAAGTCAGTCTGGCAATTAATGAAACAGATGATTTCAGCACAGAAACTCCTGCGGCGGTATCAATTATCTAAAATTATGGTACTGGTGTTTTTGCTGGTATTAGTTGGGGCAGTAGCAATTCCCGGCTACGCGACGGGAAGGTGGCCTTGGACAAACCCGCCAACCCTTGCCAACCTCAAGCAATTAAGAAGTGTACGCCAAAACGGGATAAAAATTCCTGGGTGGCAGGTTATAGCCGTTCAGAATAACGTCCAAATTGGCACTCACAGATGGTTAGTTCAAGAAATTAAAAAGGATAAAACAATTGCCATTTTATTGCTGTTGCCTCAAAATTACCCCAAAAACCAGCCCCAAGTAGAATGGCTAGATATCGATGGATTTCACCGATGGCAAACCGATTCTCATCGCACTTTGAGGTTTACAGTTAAATTAGCACCAATACCCGGCCAGCCACCGCCTACTGTCGAGGCGAGGTTTTTCCGAAGCTGGACTCGCCAACAAACTTTTGCTGTCGTGCAGTGGTACGCTTGGCCTAACGGGGGTTCTCCAACAACCAGTCGCTGGTTTTGGGAAGACAGCATTGCTAGACTCTCGAACCGCCGCGCCTCTTGGGTTGCTATCAGTATCATCCTTCCCATTCAACCCCAGGGCGACATTAAGATAGCTCAACCATTGCTGGAATCTCTTGCCGAAAGTGTCCAGGCTAAATTAATTACAGAAACTTTTCGGTTTTAGTAAGCAGGTAGGTGCAAATAAATCAGCCTAGGGCGTGGGCGAGTTTTGCCAAAATCTACTGCTTCCTAGTCAATATTCTAGTTCAACCCGCACGAAAATATCTTATTGTTTTTTGTCGTCGCTATATTTAGATGAAACTTACAAATCAGGTCATTATTCAAAATATTACTTTTTTAAATCCTCTGAAAATGCGGCAAAAATCCACTATTAAAAATCGCCTCGCTTTTTACTTGGCAGGCCTGCATTCCACTGTTTGGACTCTATCTTTTGCTGCTGTATTCTGGGGTTTTAATAGCAAAAATTTTTCGGAAACGGCTTTAGCTCAATCTGTTGTTCCCAGAGACGAGCGACTCGTGGCGCCACCGCCACCGCCTGTACCGCCACCGCCGCCTGCCAATTTCAACCGGGATATTAACCCAGCTTTTCGGAATCGGCCCTACCGCCTGGGGCCGGGAGACCAGATTTCTGTTCAAGTTCAGCGCTTCCCTGAGCTAGGTTTTACAGGTGCAATCAGCCCTGAAGGGGTAATTGTACTGCCGCTAATCGGAACAGTAAATGTGCGCGGTCTTACTGTCGAAGAATCACAGCAGCGCCTCCGGGAGCGCTTTGGTCAATTTATCAAAAATCCTCAAGTCTCGGCTGCTTTGCTGGTTCAGCGCCCCGTAGTGGTGACGGTGACGGGGGAAGTTGCCAGACCGGGTTTTTATCCGCTGCAAACTCCCCAGCTTCCTGCGGCTTTGGCGGCGGCTGCTGGGACTAATCCTACGGCGGAACTGCGAGGGGTGCGGGTGCGGCGGACTCTGCCTTCCGGTGCTGTGGCGGAGCAAGTTGTTGATATTTTGACACCGTTGCAAACTGGTATTGCTCCACCGGATTTGCGTTTGGAAGATGGAGATGCGATCGTCGTACCGTATAAACAGGTTACGCCCGATCGCAACTCCGATCGAGATTTAGCATCCAGGTACAGCCTCGCTGCTGCTGCTGTCCCCGTCCAAATCACTGTCACCGGAGAAGTCAGCAAACCGGGTTTTTACACGCTTCCTGCGGGTTCTGGTCGAATTTCGGCTGCTTTGGCGATTGCGGGGGGAGTCACGGGAAAAGCCGATTTGCGGGAGGTGCGAGTGCGGCGGACGCTGATGGACGGCTCCTCGGTGGAGGAACCAATCGACCTCTACACTCCCCTAGCAAACGGTAACGATTTGTTCGATTTTCCTTTGGCATCGGGAGATGTGATTGTCATCCCGGAATTGGACGCTAGTACCAAAAACCTAGACTACGATAAAGCTCTGGTTTCGCGGTCTACTTTGATTAAGCCCAGGATCTACGTTCGAGTTTTGAGTTACGCTAGTGGTGGTTTGACCTCGTTCTATGTTGAAAATGGCAGTCGGTTTTTGGATGCTCTCAACAACTTGCCTGTTAATCTTGCTGACTTGCGAAAAATAGCCCTGATTCGGTTCGACGAAAAGCAAGGTAGAGCAATCAACCGTTCGATAGATGCTAAAGCTGCTTTGGAGGGCAATGTTTCTCAGAACCCGATGCTCGAAGATAATGATGTGATTGTGATTGGTAGGAATTTGGTAGAGCGCATTGGTTATGTAATCAATACTTTTACTCGACCATTCCGGGATACTTTGGGATTTATTCTGTTCTTTGAGCAGTTGAGAAATGGGGTAACAGATTTGTTTGGCCCATCACGTAATGAGAGGTAGTCATACCATTTTAGATTTAAGATTTAAGATTTAAGATTTAAGATGGAGAATGACTTAGGCGATATGGGTTTTAATCACCGACCGAAAGTTCTAAGGTTTTTGGGGGATTTGTAGAATTAGTCCGCAATCATTAGTTATCGTTAACACTTAGCAATCTAAAATCTAAAATCTAAAATCTAAAATCGTCATGACTTTATCAGTTGTTAAACGTTATTTAATTGCTTTCGACCAATACAAGTGGGTGGGACTGGCTACTCTCGCGGTGACTGTGGGGGTGTCGGGGGTAGTTGCCATGCAGCCAAAGCCTGCGCCAGTTTACGTTGCAATAGGTACGCTTGCTTACGACAGACCGAGCGTGATTTTTTCATCTACTACTACTAAAATCCAACAGGAAGGACAAGAAATAACTAAAGATATGCTGCTGGATACAAGGGTGGTTGAACCAGCAGCGAAAAAACTCATCAAACCCGAAGGAAAATTAAACAAAGAAGAAGCGGAAAAAGTAGAAGCTTTGGCTAAAAAGCTGGGAAAAGATGTGCAGATAAAAATGCCCAGTAAGAATAATGACCCCAGCGCTTTGATTCAAGTATTGTATAAAAATGCCGATCGCAAAAAAGCAGAAGCGGTAGTAAAGACGCTGATGTACGAAATGGTGGAACACAGCAAAAGTATTAATACTTCTAGACTGCGTGAGACGATCGCCCAAATTAACAAGCGTTTGCCGACAGTAACTCAGGAACTCAGAGAGACGGAAGCAAAACTTGAAGCCTACGAAAAACGAGAAGGAACTTCAATTTTAGCAGCTCAGAGCGGTGCACTGCCGCAAGCGATTACCAGCAGCCAACAGCAGCAGCGGCAACTCCGCGTGCAGTTGGGAGGAATTGAAGCTCAAATTAACAGTTTGCAGGATCGCTTGGGATTGAATGTGGAGCAAGCTTACGTCGCTCAAGCACTCTCTGCCGATCCAATTATTGCCCAACTGCGAGTGCAATTGTTTTCGATCGAATCTCAGCTCAAAATTCTCCGCAGCGACTTGCAGGAGGAACACCCGAAAATTGTGGAATTGCTTAAACAAAAACTTGCTTTTGAGCAGCAGTTGCAGCAGCGGCAGTCTGAGGTACTAGGCGGTAACGGGGTGGCGGCTCCGCTCAGAAGTGCCGATCGAATTCGGGTAGACTCTTCTTTAGATCCGGCTAGACAGCAGTTAGCTCAAACTTTGATTGCTTTGCAAACGCAGCGGGATACGGTGCAACAGCAACTCCAAGGAATCGAGAAAACTGAACAAGAATTGCGTCGGGAACACGCGACAATCCCCAACAAGCAGTTAGAACAAGCGCGGTTAGCCCAGCAAGTGGCGTTCAAAAAAGCTCTCTACGACAAGATGCAGTCGGCTTTGGTAGATGCTGAGGCGGCGGTAGCTGAGACAACGGGGAGTTTGAGAATCGCCCAATTGCCGCAAACTGATGACGTTGAGTCAAACAAGAGAGGTTTGCCCGTGATGCTGGCGGTGGGCGGCTTTGTGGGATTGCTGTTGGGCGGGGGGTTGATATTTTTGTTGGGGATGCTCAACGGCAAGTTTTACAGTTGGGAAGAAGTGCGGGCGGCTTTGGTGGAAAAAGAGGTGCCGATACTGGCAGTTTTGCCTGAAGTGACGGTGTTTGATTCCTACGGTGATGAAATAATGCCGCTCGCCTTGGAGGCAAATTCTCCCTATTTGGAGTTTTACGAGCGGTTGCGTACTAATTTGCGCCGGATCGGGAACAAACCGGTGAAGGTGGTGTTGCTGACTTCGGCGGCGCCTTTGGAGGGGAAAAGTTTTAGTGCTTACAATTTGGCAATTGCATCGGCTCGATCGGGTAAACGGACTTTGCTAATTGAAGCAGATTTGCGATCGGCTTCTAACGTTGAATCTTTGAAAATTGCTGCTGATCCTCTGGCGACTGTGGAACCTTTGCACTATTACGGCAATATTAGCGAGTGCGTCCTTTTGGTTCCAGAGGTAGAGAACCTATACGTTGTGCCGAGTCCCGGCTTTTTGCGGCAAGCCTCCGCCGTACTAGAATCCAGCGAAATGCGGAGATTGTTTGAGGATGTTCGCAACCGCTTTGATTTTGTGGTTGTGGATTCTCCGGCTTTGAGCGAGTGCAACGACGCGCTGACGCTGGAACCGTACACGGATGGTATGATTTTGGTGGCGCGGCCTGGTTACACTTTGTCTAGTATGTTGTCTGAGGCTGCAGATCAGTTGCTGGAATCTGAGGATGACGAGTCGCATAAATCTGGGCCGCGGCTGTTGGGAGCGATTATTAACGGTGCTGATATTCCGGTGAAGTTCCGCAATGATCTTGATATTGATGAATGGGAGTTGCCTGTGAGTGCGATCGGCGATCGGGCGATCGAAGTGCGATCGAGGCAATTACCGCAGCACTCAAAGCCTAAAAATAAGGCTATTAATAGTAAATTTAGATAATTTATCAGGCTTGATTATTGTAAAGCCATCCTCAAGCAAATGTGAATGTTTTGTAGGTGCAACCTAAGCAGGTTAAGCCGAAAGCACCGTTAACAGCCAGTCGATTTTAGATTTGGAATTGATATAAATTCCGGTGGCATTTGGAATGATTAAACCGCAGAGGACACAGAGAACACAGAGTCAGAGAACAGAGAGATGAATCATTTCTATTCTATGAGATTTGAGATTTGAGATTTGAGATTGATATCAATTCTGGTTGCTTTGGAATGATTAAACCGCAGAGGACACAGAGATCACAGAGTCAGAGAGCAGAGAGATGAATGATTCCTATGCTGCCGAATTTGACATTAAAAATTGACTCCACAGATTCATCTGGGATCGTGAACATTAATCTAAAATTTTTCGCTTGTCAACAGTCAACAGTCAATCGATTTTAGATTTTAGATTTTAGATTTTAGATTTTAGATTGACTTGCGCGAGATAAATGCTCTTTCTTGAGGATTTTAGATTTGAGATTTTGGATTGATTCCACGGATCAATCACGTGGCGGGTACCACCTTTGAAATTCGCTTGTCAACAGTCAACAGTCATTACTTGAAAATGTGTCATCGTCCTATTGATTGGATTCCGGGCGTTTGGAGTGTTTACTCTGGATAAACTGTTCCAAATCGGCGATCGCATCTTCAAAATCCGACAAATTAATTTTCGCAGGTCTAGTCTTCTTCGGCAAACTCGAAGACTGACTCGAAGGTTTAGCCGGAGGCGGTGGAGATTTCGGTTGTGCAGCTTGCGTGCTGTTCGATTCTATAGAATCGAACAATTCATCCAGGGACTCAAAAAATGATTGAGCCGAGGCCCGGCGTAAATCTTTCTGGTCGTCGTCATCCGTCATAAGCCACTCCATAGGGTCTAAAATTTGCCAACAAACTCTGTCCGCCCCGGCGCGTGCAGATATTAGACATGAAAACCGACTAAAACAAGCAGGAGGACAGAATTTAACCGGGCGATGGGAATGCCTGTGGCTGAACTTGCTGCCCCATATAAAACCTGCTGCGGGCATTGTCAGCCTTCAAACTATATTTAACTCTACACCCGCTTACTGAGTGATTTGAGACTTGGTGCAGACCCAGCTCAAAATCATTGACCCTGAAAAAATCTCAGTTAGGGCTCTTTCGTTGTCTAATTAACCCTAGTCTAGTCGAGAATAAGGAGACAGGACTTATGCAACTATTACCGCTGTTCAAGGGTTGCGATGGCAACGCGCCACCCCGAAAGGACGGAAATACGGTGTTTTTTGCTTGAGTCCTAAGATTTCAAAGGCATTAGGAGATTTTAAGGTGACTCAGGGATTTGATTACGATTTAGCAATTATCGGCGCTGGCGTGGGCGGACACGGGGCTGCCATACACGCGGTTAGCTGCGGGCTGAAAGTGGCAATTATCGAAGCAGGGGACATGGGGGGGACTTGCGTCAACCGGGGCTGCATTCCCTCGAAGGCGCTGTTGGCGGCTTCCGGGCGGGTGCGAGATTTGCGGAATGCCCACCACCTAAAGACTTTGGGTATTCAATTGGGCAGTGTGGATTTCGATCGCGGGGCGATCGCCAATCACGCTAATACTATTGTTAGCAAACTTCGTGGCGACTTGACTAACAGCCTCAAACGTTTGAACGTCGATGTCATCCAAGGTTGGGGCAAAATTGCCAGTGCTCAAAAAATTACCGTCGAAACCGATAAAGGCGAGAAAACTATTACCGCCAAGGATATTATTCTCGCTCCCGGTTCGGTTCCCTTCGTCCCCCCTGGGATAGAAATTGATGGCAAAACTGTATTTACCAGCGATGATGCTGTCAGGTTGGAATCGCTACCGAAGTGGATTGCAATTATTGGTAGCGGCTATATCGGTTTGGAGTTTTCGGATATTTACACGGCCCTGGGCTGCGAAATTACGATGATTGAAGCTTTAGACCAATTGATGCCGACTTTTGACCCGGATATTGCTAAGTTGGCAGAACGAGTGTTAATTGCACCCCGCGATATTGAAACAAAAGTGGGTGTTTTGGCGAAGAAGATTACTCCTGGTTCGCCGGTAATTATTGAATTAGCTGATTTCAAAACTAAGGAAGTTGTCGAAGTTTTGGAAGTTGATGCTTGTTTGGTAGCAACTGGTCGGGTTCCTGTGAGTAAGAATTTGGGGTTAGAAACTGTTGGCGTGGAAACGATGCGCGGTTATATCCCAGTTAACGATAAGATGCAGGTTTTGGCGGCGGGAGAACCGGTGCAAAATTTGTGGGCGATCGGCGATGTTAATGGCAAGATGATGTTAGCGCATTCTGCGTCTGCTCAGGGAATTGCTGCAGTGGAAAATATTTGCGATCGTGCCCGCGAAGTTGACTATTTGAGTATCCCGGCGGCGGCGTTTACTCACCCGGAAATTAGCTATGTGGGGATGACTGAACCTGCGGCGAAGGAGTTAGGAAAAACTGAAGGGTTTGAGGTCGGTTCTGTCAAGAGTTATTTTAAGGGAAATTCTAAGGCTATTGCGGAGGGTGAAACTGACGGTATGGCTAAGGTGATTTACCGGAAAGATACTGGGGAGTTGTTGGGAGTTCACATTTTCGGTTTGCACGCTGCGGATTTGATTCAGGAGGCGGCAAATGCGATCGCCCAGCGCGATTCTGTTAATACTTTAGCATTCCGAGTTCACACTCACCCGACGCTTTCGGAAGTGCTTGATGAGGCGTTTAAACGGGCGGCTGGAGCGGGTAGTCATTAATTTGTAGGGGCAGTTTTATTGTTTTAAATCCCCGGCTTCTTGAAGAAGTCGGGGATTTAAGTATTCTGTTTTAGGGCGGTGGTAGAGCAAGTTAAAGGAGATGAAAGTGCTCGCAATTGCATCTTTTAGCATTCTCGCTTAACAGGCTTTCCTGCCTGTTCCACAAAGAGTAAGTTTTTTTGTGGGGAGTAGGGTTTGGGCTTTAATTCTTTAATTCCTTGTATATTCAGAAGCTCTGTTAGAACTTTAGTACCTTTTTTGTGGTGATGACTATAATTCCTCCCCCAAACTAAGAGTGACTATTTATAGTTAACAATCAAACTCGCTTAAATGTCAAGCCTGAGAAGGACTTGATTGGCATTTTGACATATTTGTTCAATTGATTTTACTGATTTAACTATTGATTTAGCATAGTAAGGAATGAGAATTAAATAACTTCCACTCTTGAAAGTGGGATGGGCGTCCCGCCCGTCCTTTTTGGAATTGCGGGACGCCCATCCCACAATAACAATTAAAATTGTAAGTTATTTAATTCGCGATCTTAAGTAACGAAGAAGCTAATTTTAGCTCAACTTTATTCCCAATCAAACTGCCTCCCAAAATATTGCTCTAATTCCTGATTGTAAGGTCGGAAATAATCGCTCAACCTGTCGCGAACCGATCGATCGATCGGCTGGTAAGAACCGGGATTAGCATTTTGGTATTGAGACAATTGATATTCCGGCAAATCTAAGAATTCTAAAACTTGCTTGACGGTTGTCGCCGCACCTGCATAAAAATCTTCGCTTTTCAAAATTAACAACTGTTCTTGGGGAAAGAAAGTCCGCCAGTTTTTGATAAATTCTATGTACCTACCGCGAGCTAAATAATTCCCCGGTTCCTCGCCGATGATGTATTCTGGATTTTGATTCAACCGTTCAATTTCATCGCTAATTACTCGATCGAGCGATCGCGCTTCCCAATTTAAGTCAGTCAAGCGGTAGAATTGAGAAATCGCCCGATCGACCGGATTTCGCAAAAGTACAATCAGCTTAGCCTCTGGAAACGCGGTGTAGAGACGTTCCGGTGCTTCCCGATAGTCAAAATAGCTCGGACTTGCTTCGCCCGTCAAAAATTCCTCTCCCGAAGGCATTGGGGGAAAATGAGCCAAATACCAATCAATCCCTCTGTCAAAGTGCCACGAAAAAAAATCCATCTCCTTTTTAATCGGAGTCAAAATTTGCGGGTGTTGAGCTAAATAAGTATACAGAGAAGTCGTCCCGCACCGCTGAGAACCAATAATTATAAAGTTAGGAACTTTAACGGCTTTTAAGTTCCAATTTTGTGGAACAAGCATCTTGCCTGTATCTGCTTGTGGAACAAGCATCTTGCCTGTATCTGCTTGTGGAACAAGCATCTTGCCTGTATCTGATTGTGGAACAGGCATCTTGCCTGTTCTCTTACTGATAATAGATGCAAAACTTTGTTTAAAACTAACAGTTTGATAACAGCTAATCGCCTCGGCAATTTTACCTTGCCTCGTCAAAACTTCCCCCAAATTCAGATAAGGCCAAAAAGCCTCCGGTTTAGCTGCAACAACTTCGCGGCACAAATTTTCAACTTCATCTAACTTGTTTTGCCTAACAAAAACTTCCCATAAATTGTAATAAAACCACCAAGGAAGATCGGGATTTATTTCTATTGCTTGGAAAAATGCCGCCGCCGCTTCCTCCCAATATTTTTGGTGGCTCAGAACAGCACCTAAATTATAATAAGACCAGCAATCATCTGGTTTTTGGGCGACAGTTGCGCGAGATGACGCTAATGCGCGATCGCACTTTTCTTGCTGCTGCAACAACTCCTCCAATTCCGCTGACAGACTTGCACAAATAGGCAATTTTGTCAAGAGCATTTGGTAAAAAATAATTGCGCTTTTTGGGCGATCGTACTTGGCTAAATTCTTTCCTAACTGCAAATAAAAATCCCTATTTTCCGGTGTAATTTGCAATTGACATTCTTC
The DNA here is from genome assembly GCF_036705675.1 of Microcoleus sp. AT8-A3. NCBI lineage: Bacteria > Bacillati > Cyanobacteriota > Cyanophyceae > Oscillatoriales > Microcoleaceae > Microcoleus > Microcoleus sp. AT8-A3. The sequence continues at coordinate 20,731 of NZ_JAUBVD010000015.1, read as the reverse complement.
TAAAACTAAGTTTAAATCAGACTCTGTTTGTCCGAGAGCGTATCCCAACTTCTCGTAACTTCCCGGCAAATCTCCGTCAATTTCAATAGCTTTTAAATACGTAGCGATAGCTTCATCCCACTGTTTGAGTTTAGTTAAAGCGTCGCCTAAATTGCAAAAAGACCAAGCAAAATCAGATTTGAGTGAAATCTCGCAGCGGTAAGCAACAGCAGCTTCTTCCCATTGCCGAAGTTTCAGCAAAGCATCGCCCAGATTGTGATAAGACCAGGAAAAATCTGGATTTAACTCAACAGCTTTTTTGTAAGCAGCGACAGCTTCCTCCCATTTTTCAAGTTTCAGCAAAACATCGCCCAAACTGTGATAAGACCAAGAAAAATTAGGATTTAATTTAATAGCATTTTTGTAAGCAGCAACAGCCTCATCAAACCGACCGCTTTCTTGCAGGGAATTACCCAAATTGTGGTAGTTATTATCCATGCAAAACTCCTGCAAGACTCAGTAATTTTTCCAGCGAGTTCAAATCCACCCGCATATCTTTATGTCCCGGACATTTCTGAATTTTGTCATCCACCAATTCGCCAAGTAAATAGTAATGTTCCAGGCCGCACAAATTGCTAATCATCCAATAACAATGCGGCACGTAAAGGGGAGAAAAAAGCTCAATTACCTTGGTTCCCGGACTGCAAAAAACTAGATTAGTCAACCCCCCTCCGTGAGGTGCGATAACTACTTTAGCAGCAGCTAAACATGATGCTTGTTCCCCTACCGACATCGTTTCTAACTTGACACTGCGAAACCCAATTTTTTCTAAGTATTTAATTACCTCTTCCTCGTTGACGAGTCGCCGATAAGATGCTTGTTTACGGGTGATATAAATTCGCTCTGAATAGTCTGTGTTTAGTGGCTGTTTTTCATTTAAAAATGTCTGTTTTAGATATTCACACTTCCATTTTGAAACTGCCCCAGATCCGTCATAAGATATTGAAGGAACTATTAATTTATCAGCGGTAATGTGTAAATTGCAGCGACTTTCTAAAAGTTTAGCTTGAGGAATTCCTAAAATCTCTAAAGTTTCTGCTTGATAGGAAGAATCCGAGGCATTGACAACAAACTTATCTATAGTTTCTATCAATCCGCTCCGCTGCAAAAGGTCAAATCGCGTAATCACATCAAACATCCAATGAAAATAAGCGGCTCCACCCCAGCGAGCAGATAAAAAAGCCACATTTCCATCGACGTGTTCAGCGGGAGGCAATTTGTCGGAAGTGATTACCAATTCAGCACAACCCATTGAAATATCAGTAACAAGTTTATTGTTTGAAGTAATCACGGCGGTAGTCACCACATCTGCCCAAGCTCGTCCGTTTGGCAATACGGCAACAAAAGCTTTTCTGGAATGACTTTGATGCTCCCAAAATCTGTGGCTGCTGTCGATTGTTTTGGAATCAGATAAATTAATTTGACTCGCAGGATGGATGTCAATGCAGGTGAGGTGCGGATTCGATTCTGCTGCAACGATCAAATCTTCTGTAAACCCACAGTATTTTTTGAGAATTCTTAAGGGTAAGATTTGATTGCTGTATTCTCCCCGCTCGCTCTCATCGACTTCTCCTTTTTGTTCCAGAGCATAACCTATGTTATCGTAAACTTCAAACAAATCGGGTTTAATTTGCAGGGCTTGAACTAAATTAGCGATTGCAGGTTCCCACTGCTGTTTAGCCATTAAACTCAAACCCAATCCTTCGTAACACCAACAGGATTTTGGATCGAGATTGATACCTTTTTCGTAAATTGCGATCGCCCTTTCCAATTTCCCTTGATTCCGCAGTGCATCACCCAACTTTTTGTACAGCCAACTATGATCGGATTCTAGCTCAATAGCACCACCAAAAGCCACTGCTGCTTCGGGCCAATTTTCTTGGAATTCCAGAACTTCCCCCAAACAATTGTACAACCAACAATCATCGGGATTTAATTCAATAGCTTTGCGGTAAGCCGCCGCCGCTTCTTCCCAGTTTTCCAATGCAATCAAAGCCTTACCTAATCTGTCGTAAGACCAACAAAAATCGGGATTGAGTTCCACTAACTTGCGGTAAGCAAGGGCAGCTTCTCCCCAATTTTCCAGTGCAACCAAAGCCTTACCTAATCTGTCGTAAGACCAACAAAAATCGGGATTTAGTTCAACTAACTTGCGGTAAGCAACAGCAGCTTCCTCCCACTCAGAAAGCTCCATCAGCACATCGCCTAAATTGTTGTAAGTCCAACAAAAATTGGGATTTAACTCAATAGCTTTGCGGTAAGCAGCAGCGGCTTCCTCGTGTTCCTCGATCGCCTGCAAAGTTTCCCCCAAAAAGTGGTAAGACCAACTAAAATTAGGGTTGAGTGCGATCGCCCCTTGGTAAGCTGCCCGAGCTTCCTCAAACAGTTCTTTCTCTTGCAGAGCTTTACCCAACTTGTGGTAAGTTAAGTAGTTGCCCGACTTAATTTTAATAGCTGTTTGATAGCGGGCGATCGCCTCATCCAAATAACCCGCATTTGCCGCAATATCCCCCAACTTTTCCCAACCAAGAGACAACAAAGTTTGCTCGGCGCCCAAACTTTGATTGCCGATTTTTTGGACAATCAGTTGATAGCCTTTGTGTACTACTTCTAACTGACTTCCAAACATCTCCAAAAAAACATCTATCCCAATTTTAGTATCTTGCTCCGGGCTGTCGGGAAACGTAAACTCGTAATCATCAAAAATCATCAAGCCCCCAACTTTCACCAACCTCCAAGATAAAATCGCATCTTGCAGAGCACTTGTGGGTTTGTGACAGCCGTCAATGTAAGCAACATCGTAATATTCCGAATTTAAATTCACTAACAAATCTTGAGAGTAACCTTCTAATTCAATTACCCGATCGGCTGCTCCCGTTTTAACAATATTGCCCTTAAAATGTTGTTGAAAATACAAATCAATACAAGTAATCTTTGCCGTCGGATGAGTTAAAATATTATCCAGCAGCCAGCAAGCCGACATTCCCTGAAAACTGCCGATTTCCACAACTTGAAAATCCGTAATCCCGGTAAATTCCTGCAAATGCCGTTTCCAAATAGGAATATTGTGGGTAAACCAATCTTGGGTAAATTGATAATCTTTCGCCGCACACTCAGGCCAACTCCTCAATTCGCTTGCTTTTTGGTGACAAATAATTGCTTCTTCCAATTCCCCTAATTGGGGTAAAATATTTCCTAAATCATTGTAAGACTGAGAATTGCTCGGATCGATTTCTATTTGGCGACGGTAAGTGGCAATTTGTGCGTATAACTCCTGTTGTTTCGCCCGAACCTCCTGGAGTTTTGCAACAACTTCCGCAGCATTGGGTTCAATTTTCAGTGCCATGCTATAAAATACGATCGCACCTTCCAACAGCTTTTGTTTCGCTAAAATATTGCCTAAATTTATATAAAACTCTGCTCCTTCTAACTCAATTCCCAGCAAGTTGTGGTAAATTTTCCCGCTGGCAAGTACCTCGATACCTTGACAATAAGTTGCGATTGTGCTGTCTAAACCCGATTCGCTGCGCTTCCGCAAAACATATCCCAACCTCTGATTGATTCCCGTCAAATTCGGCTCAATCTGAACCGCGTGCAGGTAAGCAGCCACAGCTTGATCCCAGGATTGTTCACTGGTTAATGCAATTCCCAAATTGACATAAAACCAAGGAATATTGGGATTTAATTCAATAGCTTTGCGGTAGCAAATAATAGCTTCTGGCCACAGTTGTTTTTGAGCCAAAGCTTCCCCTAAACAATTGTATGCCCAGTAGGAATTATCATTAATTTCAAGAGCCTGACGGTAACATTTAATAGCTTCATCCAACTCGCGCTTCTGCACCAAAACATTACCTAAACCCACGTAAGCACGAGCATAATTTGGATTGAGTTCGATGCTTTTGCGGTAACAGGCGATCGCCCGATCTAATTCTCCTCGCTCCGCCCAAGTTTTACCCAAACTGTGGTAAGATTCAAACGAATTTGGATTGATGGCAATGGCTTGTCGGTAATTGGCGATCGCCTCATCCCACCGTTTTTGGCCAATCAGCATTTCCCCCAAATTGTGATAAGCTGTTGCCAGTTGCGGGTTTAACCCAATTGCCCGGGAATAACATTCAATAGCGCGATCGAACTTTCCCAATTCAACCAAACTATTTCCCAGAGTGACGTGCTCCTCAGCAGTTGCCCAATTCGGCTCAATATTAAAAGCTTGATACCAACAGTCTGCCGCCTCTTCTCGCTTCTCCAACTGCGTCCAAATTCTCGCCAACTGCCGATAAACAGCAGCAAAATTCGGCGCTAGCGAAATCGCTTTTTCACAATTGGCGATCGCCTTTTCCCACTGTTTCCCCTGAGAATACAAAATGCCGAGATTAGCATAAACTTCCGGCAAATTTGGATTGCGATCGATCGCCGCTTCATACCACTGCTTAGCTTGCTCGATTTCACCTCGAACCTGCATCACCTTTCCCAGCGTCTGACAAGCTGCCGCCAAATTCGGTTCAATTTTCAACGCTGACTCGCAAGCAGCAACTGCCTCATTTAACCTTCCTTCGGCTAAATAAACTTCTGCTTGCCGACTCAAATCAACCGCTGCCTTTTCCATCTTCTCAATCGAGGGCATAATTAAACTTGCTCCAGACACCAACTAACTCAAACCCACCACCTCAACCATCCTTTTCAGCGAACTCAAGTTCACTAAAATATCCTCAGTCAGCGAATTCTGATACATCAACTGTCTAATAGGATAGCATTCAAAAGCCTCGCCCGTTAAAAAGTAATGTTCCAACTGCAAATATTGACTGATTCCCCAGTAATAATGGCTGATATAGTGAGGCGACACCAACTCAATTACTTTAGTTCCCTTGCCACAAAAAATTGTATTTGTCAATCCGCTGCCGTGGGCTGCAACTATTACCTCAGCGTGGGAAAAATGAGCAATTTGCTCTGCCAAAGACATCGACTCAGGAAAAATTGAAACAAAGCCAAAGTTCTCCAAAACCTCAACCACATCTTCCTCGTTCAAAACTCGTCGATATCTTGCTTTGCTGCGGCTGATGTAAATGCGTTTGGGATAGCTCGAACTAGGTATAATTTCCTTGAGAAACTCGCGCCTCAAAAAATCCATCGCCCACCCAGAAGGCCAGCCCAAATATCCCGCAAAAGACGGCACAATCAACTCGGTTGCTTGAATGTGAGGCACGCGATCGCTCTCCAAGACTTTCTCTTCTGGAATGCCCAGAATTCTTAGACTTTCCCGCTGAAATTGGTGCTGACAACTATTCACCAAAAACCAATCTATTTCCGCCAAATCCCTACCGCTGTGCCGCAGCAATTCTATCCTCGGCAAAACGTCAACCATCCAGTGAAAATAGACATTTCCAGACAAACCCGAAAGCACCGCCACGCTACCGTCAATTTGCTTTAAACCTGGAAAGGATTCTAACTGAAAAACGCTGTGTTTCCTCACATCATGCTTTTCGCATCCCGGCAAAAATCCCGGATAATCTCTCGACACATCAGCCAACAAATAATTGTCAGGAGTAATTACAGCGATCGCCTTGCAAATCAGCCAATAATTTTCCTGCGGCACAATCCAAACTCGCCCGTTGGGAATTGCCGCCACAAAAGTCTTGGGCGACTCCACAGGTAGCGGTTGCGAGTTGGACAAACGGCAAATTCCCCAACCCAAATGCACCGGATCGAACCACTTAGAAAGTCGCTGCAAACACAGCCCGCAAGTTAACCCCGCACAATCGGAATTTGCCAATTGGGAATTGGATCTCGCAAATTGGGAATTCGGAATATTTTCTGCACTTGCTTCGGGTGCAGGTTGCCAAAATATTTCCACATAATTGTCAGCCTCCAACTTAGCATTAACCAGCCAATCCCAACTCGATAAATAAATACCGTCAGGAGGTTTGATAGAAGTGCTATCTGGCAAGATAAAACTCAGTTTTTTCCACTCTTTCTGCTCCCCATACCCGTGCAATTGCAACTCTAAAACTTTTTGATAATAATCGAGCGCCCGTTCCCAGCGCCCCTGTTTTTCCAGCAGTTTTGCCAACTCAAAATAAACCTGCGGTAAAGCAGGTTGAATCGTCAAAGCCATGCGGTAAACGGCAATTGCTGCAATGAACCGCTTTTGCTGGGCTAAGGAATTTCCCACCCGCCAGTAAATCTCTGCATTTTGTGGCTGAATTTGCAAAGCTTTTTGATAATAAGCGGTGGCAGATTCATGCCCGCCGTACTCTGTTAAAGCATTTCCTAAATGCAAGTAAATTTCGGCTAAATTATCGCAAATTTCAGCAACAGGTAATTCGCAAGCTGCACTTGACAAATATCTAGCCACACCATCTTTTTTATTTACTTTTAAATCTGTTAAATCCGTGACATCCGTGACATCCGTGACATCCGTGACATCCGCTACAAAATCCGTTGCCGAAGTTCCCATCAATGCTGTGAGAAATCGATCGCACGCAGCGATCGCCCTGGACAATTCATCATCTTCTACCGCCGCAACTCTGCGCCTGTCTCCTAAGCGGCAGTAGGCTTCAACAAAATCAGGCTTCAGAGCTATTGCCCGCTCAAAATAAGGCATGGCTTCAGCAATTTTGCCCAAAACCATCAAAGAAAACCCGGCGTCTGTATAGCCTGAAATATAGTCGGAATTGAGCTCGATCGCGCGACCGAAACAAGCAAGCGCCGCCGAATGTTCCCCCTGCAATTGCCACGCTTTCCCCAGATTGTAGTGAGCCAAAACCATGTCCGGCTCCAACTCAATAGCTGTGAGGTAAGATGCGATCGCCCTATCGGGATTTTTGTCCAGCAAGGCTTGACCCAAATTATTGTGCAGCGTCGCCCAATCCGGCTTAATCTCGATCGCCCGCTGGTAAACCTCGATCGCCTCAGCAGCCCGATCGTCCTTGAGCAAAATCACACCCAGATTGCTGTAAGCTTCCACGTAATCCGGCTTTAGAGCGATCGCCTGTCGGTAGGTATCCATTGCCGCTTCGAGCTGACTATTTTCACCTAAAACCACAGCCAGATTGTATAAAGCATCGAGATAATCCGGTTTTTGGGCGATCGCCTTTCGGTAACAGTCGATCGCCCCCAACAAATTACCCTGCTTGTGAAAAATATTTCCCAAGTTATAATGAACTTGGGCCCAATCTGGTTTCAAATCCAGAGCTTGTCGGTAGTGAAAAACCGCCTCATCCAGCCACGCATAGTCGCTGTAAAGTTGACCCAAATAAGCATGAGCCAGAAAAAACTGGGGCGAAATCTCCAAAGCTTGCACAAAAGCGTCTCTTGCCGCCGTCGGATCGCCTTGAGCTTCGAGAATTTCCCCTAAAGTCGTGTAAGCCGAGGGCGAAAACGGTTGAAGTTCGATCGCCTTGTTGCAAAACTCGATCGCCTCAGTTAACTTCCCCCGGTTCAAATAAATTTGGGCTTGCCGGATATATTCTTCAGTGCTCATTGCTAGCGGTGCAGTTGCGGTTTCTTTACCGCTTCAGTAAAACCTAGAAATTCTAATTTAAAAACTTTCTATTTATATTTTGCCCGATCGGGCGATCGGTTAATTTTATCAATAACTGTCGATCGATTTTTTTTAACTGCCCCTGCTTCAGTTCCTGCATTGAAGATTTCAACCTCACCCCGCTTGTAGCAGAGTGAGGTTGAAATCCTTTAAAACTACCGGCTTTGTGAGAACAGCCCCGAATCTTATCCGGTGCTGCCCCACAACTGCCAGTTGTTTTAGAACAACTCGAAGTTGTTCGAGGTAATAGTCAGGCCAGGCTGCAATTGAGCAACAGTTAGCACTCCGCTGGCGCCGTTGAAGAACAACTTACCGCTTGTTGGGTCGTAGACCAACTTGTTCGTCGTGGCTGTTCCTGGAGTAGCTTCGTTGAAATTAGAAACGACGACAAACTCGCTTGCCTCGAAGCTGCTGCCCAAGCCAGCGAACACACCGCCCTGTTTCAAGCGGATCTTATCTTCGCCTGGGGTAAAGTCAGTGATCGTGTCTACGCCGAAATCGCCACCAGCACTCGCGAAGTAGAACGTATCGCTGCCAGCACCGCCGATCAGGACATCGCTGCCTCTGTCGCCAGAGATCAAGTCATTGCCAGCGCCACCATCGACAGTATCGTTTTCTTTACCGCCGTAGAGAGTGTCGTTGCCATCGCCACCGCTGACAAGATCGTTGCCTTGGCCACCAAAGACTGTATCGCTGCCACTTCCGCCAAGTACAGTGTCGTTGCCTCTGTCGCCAGAAACCAAGTCGTTGCCATCGCCACCGTCTACCAGGTCATTCCCTTTACCGCCAAAGATTAAGTCATCGCCGCTAACGCCAGCGACCACATCGTTGCCGCTGCCTGAAATGACGGTATCGTTGCCGTCGCCGCCGCCGACACTATCATTGTTGCCACCCGATATAATCAGGTCGTTGCCAGTGCCACCAGCGATGACATCAGCGGCCTCAAAAGTCAGAATGATATCGCTGCCGGGGCTGCCGTTCAACCTGTTAGCGCCTACGGGGGTGCCAATAATGGTTGAGCCACCGCCACCGACACCGCCTGGTTGTGTAGTTGGTGTTGTTGGATTTGTTACCTGTGTCATTTACACTCCTCCTAAAAGATCAATCATTTTTCTACAATACACTTTTCCCTCCAAAGGGATTCAATAAATGAAACCGGACATCGGTTGAGACCCTAATTGACCCGGCTGCTATAAGCTGTCATGTAATTTAAATTGTCAGCAGCGAGCCTGGGAGCGCGAGTTGAATCCTGTATTCGTTGAGCAGCAAATCTCGGTTGTTTCCTGCTTTTGACTCTCGACTCCACCACTGCCTCCTCTAACACGAAAATATTCCACTTAAACGTTTGCGAGTTTACCATAATGACCATCGATATGGCTAGTCATTATTAAAACAATACCCGGAAGATACACAGAGACCATTTTTAATGGAAGTATGCTCTCAAGATTGAGAAGTTGCACCGGGCCCGCGGGCCCTGTCATCGCCGGAGAGTTCGATCGCCCGCAATGAGGCTGGAACTGAGCTGCGATTTTTTTAAGTACACTGTACTTGACCAGACTTTTGATTTTCGCCAATAGTTCCCCAGAAATCAAAAGTTTGTAACTCGCTTTGAAAGCAAGCCCACGCACGCTGGAGGCCGGATTCAATCAAAAGTGGCTCCCAATACAGTCCCGGACGAACTTTTGAGCCTCATCGCCTTGATGTTTCCAGCCAAATCCCTCACGCTCAATATAGAATTTTGGCTAAAAACCCAGTTTTTCAACCCCCATCCGTCATTTCAACCACGATCCGCATCCATCCGCACAATCAGACAATGTAGCGCGATCGTCTTTTGGTCAAAAGTTGGGATCAACGGTGGGCCGGTAGATTTGTGAGGGTAATGTCACTAGATTTTAGATTTTAGATTTTAGATTTTAGATTTAGTCCACAGATGAATCTGGGAACTGGAACTAGGATATAAATTTTTGGGCTGCTGGCGAATCCTGCCCCAGTTATGGGTTAGCCCCATTGTAGTTATGAATAATTTACCTGTTTATCATGAATGCTGAAGCCGTCAATTTTTTGATGGCATCTATCAAAGCCAATGTAAAATTCTTACCTCGATACTCGCCGGATTTATCTCCCATCGAGCTGTAGTGGGCAAAAATCCAAGCGATTTTCCCTTTTGAAGCATATCCACCTTCAAATGTTCTTGATGAAGCGATTACTAAAGCTCTTAAGGCTCTTACTGATGAAAATGCTTGGCCATCCTTTCATCACTCTGGTCTATTTTGAGAACAAATTAAATAGTTAATTTTTGCGGTACATTCGATGGCTAATACCTGTGAGTGAAAATATTGAGTTTTTAGCAAAGACTTTTTTACTAATGGTTGTTAACTTCGAGCCGATCATTAACGATTAGCCAATTCCCCGAAATTTGAGCCGGCAGTCATTCAGAGAAAATCTCTACTTATTCCTAGCGGTGTGCTTCTAGTTGCGCTGGTGAGGCGTTATAATTGCTCTGGCTGTCGTACTTGTAGATGTGAGCGTGAGAGTCACTCTCGAAAATATAATTGATGGAAGTAGCTCCATAGTATGCCAGCGCTAGCAGCGACAATAGATGAAGAACTCTATAAATTGGTTTCTCAGATACTTCGTTCATTTTGACTCCTACTTTTTATGCAAATAACTAATTTGGATACCGTGACGGCACTTTTTTTTTGAAGTTCCCAAACATCTCGTACTTCCAAAAATTTAGCTGGCTCGCGTTATACACTCCTGATGCCCGATCGCCAAAAATAAGTCGTACTTGAGACTTGAAACAGTTTTGGTTGCCTATTTCATATTGCAGTCTCTGCCTTGAATTGTCTATCTAACTGCGGTAAGAGTTAGGGATTTTGGGCGCAAACGAACTCTACAATTTCCTGCTTAGAGCTGCTACGATTTGAATAAAGGGATCCCGAAAAGCTTAAATGGCAAAGAGTCTAGCTGTTTTTCCACGCCTCGCCAGGATTTTCCCACCTTCGATTAATGGTACGCAGTGGTCGGAAGTAATGAAAATTCTTAAGTTGGTCAGCGACCGACGAAAATATGTCTGAAGTTATATTTTTGCAAGCAACAGGCCATGTTACATTACATATTTATTTTGAGCTTGGTTGAGGTGGCAGATAATTTTTGAGTAAAAAAATTTTGCGGTCGTTGTTCGACAATGTGAGTCTGACAATTTTGCCGGAACAATTTTAACTGAAAGCATCCAGGATACCCGCCACGTGATTCATTCCGAAAGCAGACTCAGTACCCAGAAATAAAAAACCTGTATCCGATAAAGGAACCCCCGAATTTATCTCGCGCAAGTCAATGCTTCAAATCTAAAATCTAAAATCTAAAATCTAAAATCTAAAATCGCGCAATCGATTGACTGAGCCGCACCGTTAATTCACGATGTGACAGAAGAAAATTAGGCATCAGTCAATTGGAGACTTTGGCGTGATACGTGGGCTAGGGCGTGCGTCAATCTCGCTTAGTTCAACGATTGGAGATTTGAGATTTATGCCACAGATGAATCGGAGAGCTTGAACAAGATCCTAAAATTTAGGGCAGCAGCCGACTCCTGTCGGAAACTTGTATCCGTTTTTGGGCTGGATCAAAAAGCAGAAGGCAGAATTTGATAGCGGTAAAAAAATACTGTTTTAGGATTCAGAATTTTTATTTGATTCTACCTTCTAGCTGCATTTTTTTAGTATGAAACAAGATAAATTACTCGCTGCCAAAAGCGATGCACGCCGAATAATTTAGGAAGAGATAAGCGAGTGTGTTGAAGCCAGTTACTTCCAAAAGTTATTATAATTTTTGCTCGCATTGAGCTGTTTGTACAACAGACTTTTTGCTAGTAATTTGCAAAAGGGATAGGGGCAGAACAACAGGCCAAAACAGAGGGCCGATTATTAAGGCTATCCAAGATATCACGTCTTTTTTAGATGTCGCAGTATCATTCCAAAAACTTTTGAACCAAACAAGAAAAACGATTAAGGCAATAGAAAAGTAGCTAATCATTATCATTTTTTGACCTCCCTGTCTATAGATGGGATAGAAGTATTTATAATTATTGTATCTCAGGCGGTGGCTCGCCGATCGCAACTTTATGCCCTGAGCCACAAGCTGCAAGTGTCTTAAACCAAAAGTTTCACAGCTATGCAAGTCCATAGCCTGCAATGTTGAGCGGAATTACTCCTGCTGCGCGGCGGTATTGGCAACTCAAAGCCTTGCGTTCAGGGCTTTTCGAGGTTTTGTCAAACCTGGAGGCTACCACCCCAATCATAGCTTATGCGATCGAGGTATTGGGTTTGCTGTGATTTAAATCACGTATACTGGTAGACTTCGGTCACAAATCGAGCCAAGAACGATCGCACAGCTTAGCCGACTGCAATCACCCTACTCTTTTGTCAAATGCTCGATATTATAATAGTCGAGTTCAACGAGATTTCATGCAAGCTCTGACTTTAAAATCCGATCGGGCGATCGCTGAACTGTTCTATCAAGTCACCAATTCAGGCAATCTGACTCGCACTCAAAGCCACGGATTGCGCGAACTCTGCCAAAGCGCTCTCAGCGAAGATGCCAGAGATGCAGTCAACCGCCTGCTGCACGCCATCCGCCGCGGATGGGTCAGGATTTCCGATTAGTCTCCTCACACAAAAAGTTGAGATGAGTATTTTTACTTTCTCTCCTGTCAAGCTTTGCCAACAATAAGATTGAAGTGAGTAGGTCGATCCATTAACCCTCTCCAAAAAAAAATTGTAGTGCGATCGAAAAACTCGAACCGGTTTCTTGAAGAAGCCGGGATTTTTGATTGGAAGCAGCCAGTCGATTTTAGATTTTAGATTTTAGATTTTAGATTTTAGATTGACTTCACATATGAATCTGGGAGCTTGAACTAGAGCTTAAAATTTTGGATCGATGCCCACTCCTATCGGAAACTTGTATCTGTCTTTGGGCGGGTTATTAAGTATATCCACGGAACAAAGACCACACCAAGAAACTAGGTAAATGTAGGTAAAAGCGGGTTCCTAAACAGGCTAAAAGTTGTACCTTCAATTAAGCCATGCGATTTAGCTAGCAGTCATTAGTAATCTCTTAGGATCGCGAATTAAATAACTTACAATTTTAATTGTTATTGTGGGATGGGCGTCCTGCCCGTCATGAGTGGACGGGCGGGACGCCCATCCCACTTTCAAGAGTGGAAGTTATTTAATTCTCATTCCTTAATAGATAAATCTTAATTTATTTGTCACCGTTTCTTAACCAAAAGTAGAGATTTCGGAGTTGCCAAAAGCGAGAAATCGGGACGGGGTTTGTGTTTACAGTGCCAGGGCTATCGAGGAAATATCCGATCCCCTAGTCCGGCTGACACAAATCACTCATCAAGAGCCAATCGATCACATTTACTCCCGTAGTTGAATCACATAAATTTTGGAAAAATTAGTTAATACTGTCAAAAGTGAGTTCAAAAAAAAACACATGATGACAACCCAAACGCTGTTACCTCAATTTACTATTGCAGAGCTAGTCTTTCAGGTATATCACTCCGGTCTGCTGACTCCCACTCACCGACAACAGCTCAAGACAGCGCTGTTAAATGACTGTCTTACCGAAGAAGATCAAACAGCCATCAACCGCTTGCTCCACGCAGTTCGCCGGGGCTGGCTGAAAGTTGTAGATTAAACTCGGTGCTAAATTTTTTGCCACTACTCTTTAAATGCACTGTCACTTGAAGGCAGAATTAAATCCCCTTAAAAAAATTAGGCATTAGCCTAAATGTAGGGTGCGCCATAGGCACCCTGCCGTTTTAACTTCTATTTTCTCAGCTTATTTAGTCACAGATTGTGCCGTCAGGCATCATGGCCTCTCTCAGATTCGCTTCATCCAAATTAGTCCCACGCAAAGAAGCTTGATGCAAGTTTGCTCCCCGGAGATTTGCTCCCTTAAGGGAAACTCCGCTCAAATCTGCTTGATGGAGATTTGCACAGCTCAAGTTAGCTCCACTCAAATCGGCTCCCTTCAAATCAGCTTTTTCCAGATTTGCTTCCGTCAAATTAGCCCAACTCAGATTTGCTTGAGTTAGGTTAGCACGGCTGAGGTCAGCTTGTGTTAAGTTTGCATCGGTTAAATTTGCTTTGCTCAGGTTGATTCCGCAAAGCTTTACTTCTGTCAAGTTGGCACCTTGCAAGTTAGCGTTAACTGCATAAACTTGAATCAAAATTGCCCCCTGAAGGTTTGCATCTCTCATGTCTGCACCCCTGAGACTCGCCCCCGTTAAATCGGCTCCACTGAAGACGACACTCCGCAAGATGGCTCCGCTCAAGTTCGCTCCCACCGCCTCGCATTCGCCAAAATTAGCGGACATGAGGTTGGCTTGGGAGAGGTTGGCTTGACTGATATCTGCTTGATACAGATTAGCTCTGTATAGGGTGAGACCGATCGAATTTGCACCTTTTAAATTAGCGTGACTCAGGTCAATATCGCGCAAATTTGTCCTTGACATATTGGCACCGCTCAGGTCTACTTTGTGAAAAACCCGTTCTCCGGCTGCATACCGTCTGAGAAGTTCATCTGCATCCATGTCATTTTCCCCAAAATATTTAATAATACCTTTGATATTTAAATAATATTAGGAATGAGTGACCTTTACGTTTCTTGGGCTGAGTACCATCGGAAAATTGAGGATTTGGCTGTAAAAATTGAGGAATCTCAGTGGAAATTCGATCGAATTGTCTGTCTGGCGAGGGGAGGGCTGCGGGTTGGAGATACTCTGTCGCGGATTTTCGACAAACCTCTGGCGATTTTAGCGGCCTCGTCCTATGGTGGGGCCGAGGGAAATGTCCGGGGCGCGATCGAGTTTGCCCGCGATTTGACAATGGTGGGCGATAATTTGGGCAGCAGCATTCTCCTGGTTGACGATTTGGTGGATTCGGGAATTAGTTTAGAGCAAGGTATCGCTTGGCTCAAGAATCGCTACGGCGAGGATATTCAGGAAATTCGGACTGCTGTACTCTGGTACAAGGCTTGTTCTGTTGCAAAGCCGGATTATTATGTAGATTATTTGGCGGACAATCCTTGGATTCACCAACCTTTTGAAATGTACGAAAAGATGAGTGCGGCTGATTTTGCGGCACAAGTTGGGAGTTAGTCAATAAAAAACTAAAATCAGGTCAAGCTTTAATATGGTTTTGCCGATATTTTGCACTTTTTGGCATAGTCCGTCAGGGGTTGAAACCCCTGTCTCATAGCTAAAGTCCTCTGAAGAGGACTGGATATTTATCAAGGTTCGGCAGTCTGTTTCAACTCTGATATTGCACCAGTATCAGCAACAGGCAAGATGCCTGTTCCACAAAGAGTGAATTTTCTTGTGGAACAGGCATCTTGCCTGTTCCTAAAAGGCTTATTGAGAATGGTGCAAGATATAAGTTTCAACCGACTGTCTTCTATGAGACGAGGAATTAATGCACTCCTAGGGCTTGTGGGTAAGTGCAAGTCGGCTGATAGAATTAGCGAACCGAAAGAATACGATCGCCCAATTCCATACTATCTGCCAAAACTTCCTGCCGCGCCCACCTATCCGCAGCCAAAATATCGTCTAAACCAGGACTTTCACAGTTATCGGCTTGATGTTTGTCGCACGCCTTCTCAATCAACTTCGGAATATCCAAAAACTGAATCTTCTCCTGCAAAAATAGCGCTACCGCCTGTTCGTTTGCCGCATTCAGCACCGCAGGCATCGAACCGCCCGCACGTCCCGCCGCATAAGCCAACTGCATACAAGGATACTTTTCGTGGTCTGGTTCTCGGAAAGTTAAATCCCCAGCTTTTACCAAATCGAGCCGTTCCCAATCTGTATGAATTCGCTCCGGCCAAGACAAAGCGTAAAGCAGCGGCAAACGCATATCCGGCCATCCCAATTGCGCCAAAACCGAGGTATCTTGCAACTCAATTAACGAGTGAATTATGCTCTGAGGATGGATGACAATATCAATGTCGTCATAATCCATTCCGAATAAGTAATGAGCCTCGATGACTTCTAATCCTTTATTCATCAAAGTAGCAGAATCGATCGTGATTTTCTGCCCCATCGACCAATTTGGATGTTTCAAAGCATCGGCTACTGTTACTCCTGCTAATTTGTCGATCGGCAAATCTCGAAAAGAACCCCCCGAAGCAGTGAGAATAATTCGCCGCAACCCGCCAACCATAACACCTTGGAGGCACTGAAAAATTGCCGAATGTTCCGAGTCAGCAGGTAATATTTTAACGCCGTATTTTTCGATTAAGGGGTTGACAACCGGGCCCCCAGCGATTAATGTTTCTTTATTGGCTAAGGCGATATCTTTGCCTGCTTTGATAGCCGCAATTGTTGGCAGCAAACCGGCACAGCCAACTATGCCAGTGACGACGGCTTGAGCGTCACCGTATTGGGCAACTTCGACAACGCCTGACTCGCCAGCAAGTAAAATAGGTTGAGGGTCGATGTCTGCGATCGCCTCCTTCAATTCCAGTAATTGATCTTCGTCGCAAATCGCGACAATTTCCGGTCGAAACTGGCGAATTTGCTGGGCCAGCAACGTTACATTTCGTCCGGCGGTTAACCCGACAATCCGAAATTGATCGGGGTATTGAGCTACAATATCCAGAGTCTGAGTGCCGATCGAGCCTGTGGATCCGAGAAGAGTTATTGCTTTCACAATTTTTTAAGGTTTTGTGGATTATTCTAATATTACGATTGCGGGGATAAAAATTAGTGGTTAACTATTGCGTGGAAAGCACATTCGATGGAATCATATTTTGAGTGACCGAAAGCATCCAGGATACCCGCCACGTGATTCATCCGTCCAGAAATAAAAAACCTGTATCCGATAAAGGAGCCCCCGAATTTATCCGTGGGGTCAATGCTTCGATCTAAAATCTAAGATCTAAAATCTAAAATCGATTGACCACAAGGTGCCAGATTTCATGCAGAATAGGGAAAATTTTGCTGATGACCGTGAGGACATCAGTGTCTCGATCGCCGAAAATATAGATGAAGGTCGATCCCAGCTACCGTCGAGTTTGGTTTGGGCGATCGCGACTGCTGCGGCAATTTTCTTGTTGTGTAGCAGTTTACGCCACGCTTTATTCCAATCAACTGCTTTCGATTTGGGAATTTTTGACCAAGCAATTTACTTAATCAGCCAAAACCAAACGCCTTTTTCTTCTTTAATGGGGATTCATATTTTGGGCGATCACGCAGCGGTAATCTATTATCCGCTAGCTTTGCTGTACAAAATTTACCCAGATGTGCATTGGCTGCTGTTGGTACAAGCAGTTGCATTATCCCTGGGGGCTTGGCCTACCTGGAGTTTAGCGCGTTTGGCAGGTTTGAATCAAGAACAATCCCGTGCGATCGCATTGATTTATTTGCTCTATCCGGTGGTATTTAACATCAATTTATTTGATTTTCACCCGGAAGTAATCGCTTTACCCGCACTTTTTGCCGCAATTTTGGCAGCGCGTTTAAATAAAATTGTGTGGTTTTGTACCGCTATTGTGTTAGTTCTCAGTTGCAAGGCGGTTTTGTCCATAACCGTTGCTGCTATGGGTTTCTGGCTGTTTTTTTGCGAAAAAAAGCAACGGTACGGGGCGATCGCACTTTTGCTAGGTGCAGCTTGGTTTTTGATAGCTTCCCAGAAAATAATCCCCTTCTTTAGCGGCAGCGAAGTCGCTGGAGTCGGGCGCTACAGCTATTTAGGAAAATCCGTACTAGAAATTATCATCAATCTCATATTAAAACCACAGTTAGTATTAGGAAAAATTCTTTCCTTCGATACATTCAAATATTTATTTCTCCTCACCTTACCTGTGATTTGGCTGCTATTGCCATTTTCGGGCAAACTACGGATACAATATCTAACAGCGCTAATTCCTGCCCTCCCTACCCTCCTGATCAATATCCTCTCTGACTTGCCATTTCAACGCAGCTTAGCCTATCAGTATTCAGTACCTGTAATTCCCTTTTTATTTTTAGCAGTAATCGCGAAGGAAGAAACCAGGAAGAGGGAAGAAATAAAAGGCAACAAGGAAGAATATCAAGCAAATAAGCAACAGTTTTTAACATGGGTGAATCTGCCACAAATTAAAAACTTCCGAATTTCTAAACTTTGGCGGGGAATTCAATTGCCGAGAATCATGATAATTTGGTCATTACTAATTTTCCTGGGTGTGGGCGAATATAAAGATTTTTATCTGTACCTAAATAGACTAGATACCTGGCAAGCTACACGCGAAGCAGTCGCACAAGTCCAACCCCAAAGCAGTATTTTAACCGATAATAGACTTGCCCCTCACTTTGCCCACCGCCCAATAGTAAAATTGCTGTCACAAATTTCGCCCCAAACAAATTTAGCTGAATTTCAATACATATTATTAAACCTGCGCCATCCCTGGCCTGATACTGAAAAACTTGGTGATACCTTAGCAAAGCAACTGAAAAAGTCTCCCGATTTTAAATTAACTTATCAAAAAAACGAAGTTATGCTATTTAAACGAATCGCTGATTAAATAATAAAATGCGAACTTTAAAATTCCTAAAAACTCATCCAGTATTTTTAATGATTGTCGTGACAACGATAGTCTTATTTACCGCCAGCAGCGCGCGGCACGCTTTGTTTCAGTCAACTGCATTCGACTTAGCAATTTTTGACCAAGCAATTTATTTAATCTCCCAAAATCAAACGCCATTTTCCTCTTTAATGGCAATCAATATTTGGGGCGACCACGCCGCTTTTATTTTCTATCCACTAGCTTTACTTTACAAAATATATCCAGATGTTCACTGGCTTTTTTTAGTACAAGCTGTTTCCCTAGCTTTAGGCGCTTGGCCGAGTTGGAGTTTGGCACGTCAAGCCGGATTAAACGAACAAAAAGCAATTGCAATTTCAGCCGTATATCTGCTTTATCCCGCAGTATTTAATGTCAACCTCTTCGACTTCCACCCAGAAGTAATTGCTTTACCAGCATTGCTAGCAGCAATCTTAGCCGCGAGGCTGAATAAAACCTTGTGGTTTTGTGCTGCTATTGTATTAGTTTTGAGCTGCAAAGCCGTGCTATCTTTAACTGTGGCTGCGATGGGTTTGTGGCTGTTGTGTTTTGACAAAAAACGCAATTGTGGGCTCATAGCTCTCTTTCTAGGCGCGGGTTGGTTTCTGGTAGTTACTCAGGCAGTTATACCGTATTTTAATCAGGGAAGAGAACACGCGGGTATCGGGCGATATCAATATTTGGGAAACTCTGTTTTTGAAATTGCTATTAATTTAATAGTGAAACCAAATCTAGTTTTAGGGCGTTTGTTTTCTTTAGATACTTTTGGATATTTAGCGTTATTGCTATTACCTATAATTTGGTGGCTGTCCCCGCGTCATCTGTCATCTTTAATTAGTGCTGTGCCGATGTTGGCGATGAATATTCTTTCCGATATCCCCGCTCAGCGGGATTTAATTCATCAATATTCTGTGCCGATATTGCCGTTTTTGTTGGTAGCCGTAATTTCCAGTTTGGCAGCTACCAATCAGCAAAAGGGAAAAACAATATTTGAGAGATTGCCACTTCCTAATTATCCCTTGCCTAGAGTCATTGTAATTTGGTCGTTGATTGCTTTCTTAGCTTTAGCGAAATACGGCTATTTTTGGACTATTTATTTAAAGGGGATCGACACTTTGCCGGCTACCAAAGAGGCAATTTCTATTGTGGAAACCAAAGGCAGTGTTTTAACAAATGCTCAGATTGCTCCGCACTTAGCGCACCGCCCTGTGGTAAAATTAACTCAGGCTAACGCGCCACCTGCAAATCTCGCAGAATTTGATTATGTATTGCTGAACCTCAGATATCCTGGCTGGATGAGCGATCGAGCTTTTGTTAAAAACTTAGTAACTCAACTAAAAAACACCCCTCAATTTCAACTAAAATATCAGCGAGACGACATATATCTATTCACTAAGGATCGCGAATTAAATAACTTACAATTTTAATTGTTATTGTGGGATGGGCGTCCCGCCCGTCCCACTTTCAAGAGTGGAAGTTATTTAATTCTCATTCCTAAGAGTCATTAGTCAGCAGTCATCAGTCAGTAGTCAACAGTCAACAGTCAACAGTCAACAAATTCGCGCTAATCCTCCACTTTCACAGCCCTTCTTGCCAACTTCACGTAAGTTTTCACAGTTTCATAAGGCATTTCCAAATCAGCAGCAATATCCAGCAAAGATTCCCCCAATTCCCGGCGCGCCAAAATCGTTGCCCAAGTTTCCGCAATCTCAGCAGCGCGACTTCCACCTTTACGTTTTCTGTGCGCCATAAACTTCTGTGTCAATTCCTCTATTCGCGCCGCCAATACGCTTTGTATCGACACTTCAGGTAGGGCTTCTGTCAACCATTGCGATCGCGTTTGTCCCAATCCAAAAGTTGTTTTGTAGCCGATGCCGCAGTAAGGCGCTAACCGCCCCAAAGCATAAAATAACTGTACAAAATCAGGGCGATTGTGAGCCGATCGCCCTAGCCCAAATTCCACCGCCCCAGTGAATCCCGTTACCATACCTTTTTTGCCCGCCGCTACCTTTTGCGACTCCAATTCGTGGCGGCTAATAATTGCATTTTTATCAATCCAGTTCAAAAATTATGCTTGGTAAAAATTTACCACCTAAAAGTTATTCCAGCGGCGCAAATAGCTGTGAAAAACATTTTCGGTAACTGGCAAAGGGAAGTGATTGCCTTTGCTACGAAAGCTTGTAGGAGTCACAAAAATAAGTTTGATGGTGGGCAAAAATGGGCGTTCGGCTGTTAATAATTGCTGGTAATTTGTGGGAGCAAAAGCAATATCCCAAGAGCGAATTAGCAGCGGAGCATTTCGCAAATCTATCTCTTGGGGCAAATTGTGCAGCCACTGACTCAGCCACTGCACTACGGGCTTTGAAAGTCCTGTTACGTACCAGCGATAAATGCGATCGCCCAAAAGCTGAAATTCTTTGCCGCCGAGGAGCAAATCACCTTCCAATCCCGAAAGAGTAAAGGCTTTTTCTGACAAGCGAATTTCTTCATGTGATACCCGCCACGTGATTTATCCGTGGAATCAATCCCAAATCGAAAATCGAAAAT
>NZ_JAUBVD010000114.1:0-7420 GCF_036705675.1 Microcoleus sp. AT8-A3 | reverse complement strand
AGGTCGTGTGTTTCTATTACTGCCCCGGAGTGCATTTCTACGGAAGAGGTTAAGCCGCCTTTTGCTTTGCATTCGTTAATTCAACTATTAAGTAAAAAAGTTAAATTCTAGTCAAAGGAAGGGTCTGTATACCATTTTTTCACATTCTCGTACCATTCACTCGCCTGCTTGTATTCCTCAACTATCTCAACCGGAGTATTGTCATCTAATTTCCAAGGACAAAAATCACTAGACTTATGTTCGCAACTAACATGATAGCCTCGCGGTAAAGTCTTCCAGTAGGTAGCTTGAAATGGTTCAAGGACATTCCACTTTTCGGTTCCTGGGATATGTTCGTGTATTAAAATCAAACTATCCACAGCCAGCAATTGCTCTATAATTTCGCGCTCAGTACCTATAATTCCCTCTTCATAGGGGAAGATGTTCAGAAAATTCGCAATAAGAAACTTATTCCAGGCAGGATGAGCCATTGCTTCCCATTTAGCACCTCCTTGAGGAGTTAAATAGTATGATGCTTTAAGTCTCCCGTCTAAGTGGTCTTGAATTCCAGCCATTGTTAAAACAACATCAGGAGTCCCCTCTGCATCATATTCATCAGCAAACACTATTGCTTTAATATCTCCTTTTTGAAACAAGGAATCGGCTGCAAGTGCTGTTTCAGCATGAGATAAGTGTTCTGAGTATGCAACGCTTTCTAACCCGTAATAGTTTATTACAACAGATTTTAGCAGCAAGTATTCAACCTTTGAATTCGGAGTTTCTGCCAATGCTGCGTAAGAGATTGGTGCTATATCTTCAAAGAGACTTGATGGGTTTGTATCTAATTCTGGCTCTGTATACCAATGCGAAATTTCTGAGTACCACTGCTTCGCTTGTCGATCTTTCTCAATCCATTCTTTGGGTGTATTTGAGTCGATACACAATTCAAAATATCGATGCTGGTAAGTAACTTTGTAAGCTTTGGGTAAAGTTTTCCAGTACGTTGCTTTCCAAAATCCTATATCCTCCCAAAAACAAGTTTCTGAAATAAGAATTTGGTTTTCTAAATATTCACAATAATTTATAATTTCTTGCATAATCTGCTGAGAACAACAGATTATTTCTGAACGAAATAATCCAGTTATTTCATCACGCTGATAACCCAGACACCATTTATGATAATAATTCCAATTAGCACCAGTTAAGCCTTCCCACCTTGCTCCTCCCTGAGAAGTTAAGTAGTAAAAAGCGTTGAGTTTTCCATTTAGGCTTGCCCAAATCTGAGATATTGTTAGGGCTACACCTCTAATATTTTCTCCATTTTCATTAGAAAATGCTGCTAATATATCGCCACTTTGAAATAACCGATTGGCTGCTGATACCACTTCAGCATGGGAGAGTCGCCAATCAGATGCGACATTTATGAAAATTTCTGTCTCTGTTAAAGCAGACAAGATCATTAAATACTCTACTCTGTTTATAGTCATTTGCTTGTTAATTACACAGCATCTATATCAAGCGTAAAAGGTTATGTTCCAGTCAAGTAATTGATTTAGAGATCAGAATTGTGAATTTTCCGGCTATTTGCATTTTTTATATTCAAAATGGAAAATCTTACTCTTTTCTTTGGTCCTGTGACAGTATCTTCACAACATTCACATCTTCCGAGTGAGCCAGCGCTAGATGACGACCACTCTTGGTCTTTTCGGACGTTATCGTTAGCACTTATCTCTACATTGTAGTGACGCGCACCACCGTCTTTTGTAGGCTTTGGATAAGGACAAGGTAACTTATCATCGGCTTTATATGGTAAAGCTCCTATAGGAGGAAGCAAACTCTGCAACCACCATAGTCTTTCTCTATTTGGCTGTCTGTCATTTGCTAATTCGCGCCTTGTTTTTTGTAAATTATTCGCTGCATCTTCAAGGCTGTTATATCTAAAACCAATTAGGATACCCTGTTCTCCCCCTGTTCCTCTAAATATTGTCTCACACTTGACATATTTCTTGAGTTCGGGGTCATCTGCACAAGTTTTACAATCAGGATTCGGAAGAGGTGGCGAAGCTGGAGAGGTTGACGGCGCAGTGGATGGCTGTGAACGAGTTGGTCGATTAAGCAGTGGAGTAGGCTGAGTTTGTCCCTGAGGTTGAATCAACCCTCTCCGCAGTCTCTCCTGAAACAGTCGATCGTCCTGACCAGCAGGAAGAGGATTCAGCAACCCACCACCACCAGGAGGTGCAAGCAATATACCCAAACCAGGCACACGCTGGAGAAGACCACCCAAAGGCGGTAGAGGCAAAGCCGGTGCAGGCAAAGGTATCGCTACAGGAACCTGTTCTCCCGACGGATCAGTATAATTAGTAGGACTATTCCCCACATACCGATAAAGATTAGCATCTCCACCCCCAAACCCGATCGTATCCTCACTAATAAACCTCCCCACCTGCGGGTCATAATACCTCGAATTGTAATAATTCCCCGTCTCAGAATCCAACTCCCGCCCCGTAAAACCAAACCGGAAACCCACACTCGAATTAGTTTGAGCAGTAACTTTCCCAAAACAATTATAACCAATCCGATTCTGATTAAGTTAACCAGTAATCTACTTCAAAGTTTTCATCTTCTTCCTCGTCCTCTATTTCCCCTTCTTCTAGTTCTTCATCTGTGAATCTAGAGTCGATAGGATATAAAAAAAAAGTTGTACTCTTATAACGAGGGTCATCTTTCTCAAAATCTAGTAGTCCTCCTAGTAGTAATTCGGGAAATTCTTTCTGGGCTCGATCGCCAATACAGATATCGCGGACAAACTCAAAGAAGTCTCGACCTAAATAACAAGTAAAGTTACTATCGCATTTAATACCATAAATGTCATAGCTTGAATCTTGTTCGTTGTAAGTTCTTAAGTCAAAAACAAAAGCAACCAGACCGCCACCACCGCCAAATAGATAAGCGTTATCCAGTAATTCCTTAACTTCACTTGACCACAATGAGCTATCCTTACAAGATTCAAGAAGAGCCTCATTTTCGTCTAAGTCTCCTTCTATATTATCAATATCGGGATAATTAATAAAAAAATTACCTAAACCAAATCCTCCTGCTCCCAATACTTGACAAAATTCTCGATATCCTTGAGGAAGGATAAAACCCGCTTGCGATTCAAAGTCCTTGAGCTGGGCTTCAGTTAAAGTTGGCAAACATCCCTTTGGCCAAACCAATCCTTGTTGGGATACAAAATCTTCCAGTTCAGCTTCATTTAAAGTTGATACCGGATCGGGGTATTGTAAATAATTAGGTCCACAAAAACATTCTAGATTCAAATCTAGTTGGGAAAGAAGCGATCGCCATTTAGTCAGGTCATCATTAGCCATAATATTTCTAGATTTCTTAAGGTTTGAGTCAAAATCTAAGCCGATTAACCGTCATTTCAAATGTAGACAGTGTGGTGGCAGATAAAAGTGTAAGTTTGTATTAAAGTAACTACATTGTCTTACCTAATTCTTGTGCGAAAATAGGCTTGATTTCGTCGGCGATTAGTTACAGCTCTTATTTTATTAGAAAAGGTTTCAGTAATTGATGTTCCATCTGAAAATCGAGCACTGGCATTAACTTGAGTAGGTCGTAAAGGATATTCACTCTCTCTTACACTTTTATTTTTATGCACAAGACTGACTTGATAATCAAGACTGGGTTTAGGTCCGGGGGGGCATTTTTCATGTTCAGACTGAAGAGTATCAAGCTTTTCAACTAACGCTTTTCCAAAATTGTTAAATTCTCCACGATTTATAGAACGATTTTGAGAGAAAAAGTTGTATTTTTTATCGTGAGAACCACCGAGAATGCGAGGAACAATATGTCCGCTATCTTCGTTCCCATATATACCTCCCCAAGGTGGTACATTACTCTCAATACCCGGACTTTTACTATATTCTATCCTGGCATTAGTAAGATCATTGACTACTGTAACATTGTTGAGAATTCGGCCTGAGTTCAGAGAAATTCTCGGGTCAGTATCAACATCTCTAAATTGTCTGGCAAGAGCATCTATTCTAGCTCTTCTGTCAGCTCCAGAGCTTGGAGGAGATAAATCGGGAAGAGCTGTAACCTGACTTAGAAGAAAGACAATTTGGTGCGGGAGAAGTACAGTACCTAAACGTGGTACTGAAATGCCAGCAGTACCGTAAACCGACACCTGCATAATATCACCATTCATACTAGGATTAGTCAACTGAATATTGCGTACTTGACTGACTACTTTTCCGTAAAGCCCAGAAGGATCGACTAAGTTGGTAGGATTGTTGTAAACGTATCTGTAAAGATTGGCATCTCCGCCACTCAACTTAATTGGATCTTCACTGATAAATCGACCCGGTGTTGGGTCATAATATCTCTCCCGATTGTAGTACAATCCAGTCTCAGAATCCAACTCCCGCCCCGTAAAACCAAAGCGGAAACCCACACTCGGATTAGTTTGAGCAGTAACCTTCCCAAAACTATCATAACCAATCCGATTCTGGATCACCCCATTAGAATCAACCAAATCCCTGACCGTTCCCAAATTATCTGTCAGCGGCCACAACACGCCACCGCCAGCACTTTCATCCGCCAAAATCTGGTCAGTTTCCACCCCGTGTAAATAGCGGTGTGTTTGATTTCCACTTCCATCAAAAGTCAAAGCAATATGCTGTCCGTCGTAAACCAAACGCTCAACTTGAGGCGCTGCACTACCAGCACCATCCGCATCAACTTCCTTAACAATGCGGCGATTCAAACCATCATAACTATACTGAGCCGACTTAATCACAGAACCGCTACCATTTTTACCCACAACCTGACTCAAACGGTTCCGATAATCCCAACTGTACTCAGTCACCTCACCCGTAACAATATCAGTCCGCTTCCTGAGATTCCCCTCACCATCGTAGTCGTAATTGTAAACACCATCAGACTGCAACTGATTGTTACTTCCAGTTTGATATCCAGAATTAGTTCGACTCCCATTATCATCGTAACTGTAACTCTCATCACTCTGAGAACTATAATCTGCACCAGTCAACTGGTCTCGCTTGTCATAACTGTAATTGGTACTACCCGATGGCGAAGTAAATCCAGTCACTCGATTGGCAAAATCGTAAGTCCAAGCATAATTAGCTAACGTCACATTCCCCTTACCGTGACTCAACCGAGTTAAACGACCCGCAGTGTCATAAACATACTCGCTTGAGGCCACCAAACCCGTCCCATTCAAATCGCTGTAACGAGTAACATCCTTAGTTTTACCCGCAGCATCATAACTCATATCCACCCGCTTGGAACTTACCCCATTCCCACTTTGAGTAATCCGAGTTACTCGGTTCCCATCATCATAAGTAAAAGACTTCGTTCCCCGCAATTGACCGTTAATTGTATCCGTCACAGAAATCGGACGATTAACCTGATTGTATGCGTACTTCAACAACACATTTGGCACGTTCGGAGTTCCCGCATTGTCAACAGTTTCCAAATTCCCAGCCAAATCGTAAGTCAAAGCATAAGTTGCATCGGGGTCGCTAATAGTTTTAAGTTGACCTGCTGCATCGTAGCTTGAAGTAATCGTCCGAATAGAAGTGTTAGCTGAATTCAGCCACTGTTCCTCTTTTGGGCGGTTGAGTTTGTCGTAAACAAACTTGCGAGTGCGGTTGTTGCCGTCTTTAGATGTGATTAAATTGCCTGCGGGGTCGTAAGTGTAGCTGCGAGTGCGGTTCAGTGGTTGATTGGTTTCAGTTTTGAGGCGATTTAATTCATCGTAGGCGAAGGTTGTTTTGTTGTTGGAAGGGTCAGTGAGAGAACTGACATTGCCGACATTATCGTAAGCGGTAGTTGTGGTTTTGTTGAGAGCATCAGTGACTGTTGTTTGACGGTTTAAAGCATCGTATGCGTAGCGAGTGATGTTGCCCAAACCGTCTGTGACAGCACTAACATTACCGTTAACATCGTATTCTGTAGACACTTTGTTGCCGAGGGGGTCGGTGACGGAAGTAGTTCGGTCTTTTTTGTCGTAAGTATATTCAGTTTTGTCTCCCAATTCGTTGGTGAAAGTGAGAAGATTGCTGTTGGCGTCGTAGGTGGATTTTGTGGTATTATTGAGAGGGTCTTTGCTGCCGGTTTGGCGGTTGAGATTGTCGTAGGTGTATTCGGTGGAGTGGTTGAGAGCGTCGGTAATTTTAGTTTGATTGCCGGCTTTGTCGTAAGTGTAGGTGGTATTGTTGAGTTTGGGGTCAATGACAGTTTTTTGGCGGTTTAAAGCATCGTAGGTAAAGGAAGTCTTGCGAAGTATCGGGTCAGTAACCGATTTGAGAGTGCCACCTTTATTGTACTCGGATGTTGTGACATTATTGAGTGGATCTGTGATTTGAGTTTGACGATTCAGAGCATCGTAAACGTATTGAGTTTTGTTAGTGTTAGCATCAATTTCAGCCACCACATTCCCAACTTTATCGTACTCAGTTTTGCTCGTACTAGCAATAGTAGTCTGTGCCGCTTGAGTAACATCAGTCCGCCTTCCCAACTCATCATACTTGTACTCAGTGCGGTGGTCATTCGCATCAATTTGAGCCACCATTTGATTCGCTGCATCATACTCAAAACGAGTAATTTTATCAGCAGGATCGACCTCTCGAATCAACCGACCCCGTGCATCATAAACCTTGTTAGTTCGGTTGCCTTTTGCATCAAAACTCGCCGTCTGATTGTTATCCGAATCGTACCGCATCTTTTCCTTAGAACCATCAGGATTAACCGTCTCAACCAATCGATTCCGACTGTCATACCGATACTCAGTTTTCCTTCCCAACGGATCAACCATTAATACCTGATTCCCATTCAAATCATACTCGTAACTCGTCACCGGTGATGTCAGCGGCCCGCTGCCGTCCGGGTCAGGAGCCGTAACTTTAACGAGCTGATTCATGATATTATAATCAGACTCAGTACGGTTGCCATTCTCATCAATTGTTGCCGTCTGATTTCCCGCACCATCATACTCAAACTGCTGCGTTGCTTCATCAGGAGTCGCTTTAGCAAACGTCGTCTTCTTCAACTGATTCATCGCATCGTATTCGTACTCAGTGCGGATGCCATTTTCATCAATTACTGCCTTTTGATTCCCCGCAGCATCGTACTCAAACTGCTGCACCGCTTCATCAGGAGTTCCCTTAGCAACAGTAATCTTAACCAACTGGTTTTGAGGGTTATAATCGTAATCTGTCACCCGTCCGTTGGGGTCAGTTTCAATGTCAATTAAATTTTTATTTGTGTAGGTATAGCTAGTAACAACATCATCGCTGTCGCCAACAGCGCCTACTACGTTTGTCACTTTTATTCTGTTACCAGTAAGCGGGTCAATTTCGTAAAGAGTTTGGCGGCCTAATTCATCAGTTTCGCTGGTTACTTGATTGAAAACAGG
>NZ_JAUBVD010000014.1:114666-141174 GCF_036705675.1 Microcoleus sp. AT8-A3 | reverse complement strand
TTTCTCCACTAGAACCTGAACCGATTGTAGATGCACCAAAGTCGATCGAACTTTCTCCACTAGAACCTGAACCGATTGTAGATGCACCAAAGTCGATCGAACTTTCTCCACTAGAACCTGAACCGATTGTAGATGCACCAAAGTCGATCGAACTTTCTCCACTAGAACCTGAACCGATTGTAGATGCACCAAAGTCGATCGAACTTTCTCCACTAGAACCTGAACCGATTGTAGATGCACCAAAGTCGATCGAACTTTCTCCACTAGAACCTGAACCGATTTTAGATGCACCAAAGTCGATCGAACTTTCTCCACTAGAACCTGAACCGATTGTAGATGCACCAAAGTCGATCGAACGTTCTCAACCAGAATCCCAACCAGTTGTAAAAAATCGGCCAATTAAAAAAAAGCCACAACCGAGTAGCGATTCTCCGCCCGAACAGCCACCTGTTACCAAAAAGCGACCAATAGAAAGAAAAAAACAGGATAGCGACAGCAGTGAAACACCACCCGCAGGCGACTCAGAATGAACCAATTACCAATGCCCAATTACCCATTCCCAATTCCTAAATGTTAGTAATGATTAGTAATATTGTCGCAATTTACCGCAAAGAACTACAAAGCTATTTTGCATCGCCATTAGCCTATGCCATCGCAGCAGTCTTTTGGCTAATCACCGGCTACTTTTTAATAGCCATCCTCCTCGCCCCCGACGGGTTAATTCCCCAAATCGGCCAGCGAGACCAAATGGGAATTACCGAACCTCCCATCGACGTAGCCTACGAATTCCTGCAACTCTTCCTGCGAATCATGGGTTCCCTTTCCTTGTTCGTACTACCCGTACTCTCAATGGGACTTTACGCAGAAGAACGCAAACGTGGAACCTTAGAACTATTAGCCACATCGCCCTTAACAAACTGGGCAGTTGCTACCGGCAAACTCCTGGGAGTTTTAACATTTTATACCACAATGTTGCTGCCCCTGCTGTTCTGCGAGGCGATCGCCCTCAGTTCCTCAACCCCACCCGTACCCCCCGGAGTTCTTCTGCTAGGACACGGCGGCTTAATCTTACTAGCAGCAGGAGTATTGTCCCTCGGAATGTTTATTTCCTCCCTCACCGACAGCACAATTTTATCAGCCATCCTCACCTTCACTCTAGTATTATTTCTCTGGGTGATCGATGCAGTCGCCGTCAGTATCGGTGGCCCCTTCGGAACAGCATTAGGACATTTGTCGCTCCTAACAAATTACACCAATCTTGTCAAGGGAGTTTTCGATACCAGCAGTTTAATTATGTTTGCCAGTTACATCATTTTAGGAGTATTTCTGACCGCCCAATCCATCGATGCCTTGCGATATCAGCGTTCTTAAAAACACTAGACAAGGCAGAGACAGAGAAGGTTATTTTTGCCAAAGTAAAGAGAAGTAAAGAGCAAAGGGAAGGTTATTTTTCCCTGTTAATCATTCTACAAAATACCTCAAACAATGAGATTTATCAATCCCAAAATCGACTTTGCGTTCAAAAAAATATTCGGTTCCAGCGACAGCAAAGACATCCTGATTAATTTTTTAAACGCCATCCTTTATGAAGCACAGCCGGTCATCGAAGACTTAGAAATAATCGAATCCCAACCAGAACCTCAAACTCTCGCAACCCAAGACACACACCTAGATGTCAAAGCCACAATTAACGGCGGCAGAATCGCCCTAGTTGAAATTCAACTGATCAACGTGCCTTCCTTTGGGAACAGAGTTTTGTACAACGCTGCCAAAAGCTACAGCCAACAATTAACAGGAAAAGAGCGCTACGAAAGACTAAAAACAGTAATTTCCTTAAAAATTGCCGACTTTGAAATGTTTGAAAATCAGCCGGAATTTATGTCACGGTTTGTTTTCAAAGAAAAAGAGCAACAGTTTGAGTGTCCAGATACTCAAATAGAATTAGTATTTATCGAACTGCCAAAATTTAGCAAGGAATTAGCAGAATTAGAAACAACGGCAGATCAATGGATTTACTTTCTCGAAAAGACCAGCACTCTGGAGACAGTACCAGAAACACTCAGTGCAGTTCCCGAAATTCAGAAAGCTTTTAGAATTGCCAGCGAGGCAAACTTCACTCAGGAAGAATTAAATGAATTGCAGAAGCAAGAACTGTGGATTCAAGACCAGCAGATTGCCATAGATGTAGCAAGAGAACAGGTGACAAAAGCCGCTCAACTCTCGTTAATATTGCGTCAGCTAGTGAAGCGATTAGGCACAATACAACCGGAAACTGAAAACAGCATCCGTCAATTAGGTATACAGGAATTAGAAGAACTAGGAGATGCCGTGATCGATTTCAACAAGCCATCCGATTTAACAGCATGGTTGCAGGCTAATGCGATATAGAATAACATCCTTCAACCATAATTTTGTCACTCAATATTTACATTATGAAAATTAGGAAAACAAATTGGAAATACGTTTTTTTGCTGGGCCCCCTCCTCATCGCAGCGGGTGTAACAGCAGCACTTGTATCTGGAGTATGGGACCCGCTGACAGTCGGTTTAGTTATTGCCGGAGCAGTGACGATCGCCCTTTGGCTGCTATATTTGAGTTACGAACAAAGCTTTTGGGGGCAGCGTTCCACCCAAGCCAGCACCAACGCCCTGATTGCTACCCTCGCCGTCTTTGTGATACTCGGAGTAATTAACTTCATAGCCGTTCGCTATCCCGTCCGCATCGACTTAACCGAAAGCCAACAATTTACCCTTGCGCCGCAGACTCAACAAATACTGCGAAACCTGCAACAAACAGTCAAAGTTTGGGTATTTGACCCCATCCAAAATCCCCAAATTAAAGAATTGCTGCAAAGCTACAAACGCGAGGGAGGCGAAAAGTTCCAATTCGAGTTTGTTGACCCGCAGACCCAACCTGGAAAAGCGCGGGAATTTAGTATTACTAGCATCGGAGAAGTTTACCTGCAATCCGGCGACAGAAAACAGGTACTGCAAAAAGGTGGCACCGCTTTTGGTAGCGACCCAAATCAAGGTCTTTCAGAGATAAAACTTACCAATGGCTTAGAAGAAATCCTGAGCACTCGCGTTGCTAGAGTTTACTTTTTGCAAGGCAAAGGAGCCCGCCCGCTACAGGAAGGTCAAGGCGGAATTCAGCAAGCTGAAAAAGCTTTGAAAGATAAATACTACAACGTCCAAACCCTGAATTTGACCGAACGCAAAGAAGTGCCAGAAGATGCAGATGCTTTAATCGTTCCCGGCCAGGACAAACCGTTTTCCGATACAGAAATTAAAGCACTAAGAGCTTATCTCGATCGCGGCGGCAGTTTATTGTTAATGGTAGACCCGGCAATTGATACGGGATTGGGCAAATTGCTGGAAGAATGGGGCGTAAAACTAGACGCCCGTTTGGCCATCGATGCTTCGGGCACTGGTCAAAGATTTGGGCTGGGCCCCACGGTTCCCACAGTCAGGCGCTACGGCGAACATCCGATTACTCAAAGTTTTGGCAACGGCATTTCATTTTATCCGTTTGCGCGTGCTTTGGAAAACTCGCCAGTAGAAGGGATAGAGGCAAAACCGCTGATTTGGACGAGTCAGGAAAGTTGGGCGGAAAGCGATTTAACGACTAAGAAATTGGAGTTCGATCAGAAGACCGATAAACAAGGCCCGCTATTATTAGGTGTAGCTTTAGTTCGATCGACCACTGACAGCACTCCCTCAAAGCCCTCACCTTCACCAACACCTACTTCACCCTCGCCTTCACCCCAAGCATCACCGACAGATTCCCCATCGCCGATAGATTCACCCTCACCGACAATTTCCCCATCGCCGACAGATTCACCCTCACCGATAGATTCACCCTCACCGACAATTTCCCCATCGCCGACAGATTCACCATCGCCGACAGATTTACCATCGCCGATAGATTCACCATCGCCGACAGATTCACCCTCACCGATAGATTCACCCTCACCGACAATTTCCCCATCGCCGACAGATTCCCCATCGCCGACAGATTCACCATCGCCGACAACTTCGCCAACAGCTTCCCCAATCAGCTATTCGGTGATTGTCTCGCAAGAAGCAACGCCTCCAGCATTACCGACGACTTCGCCAACACCAGCAGCATCTCCCACAGCATCTCCCACAGCATCTCCCAGTCCAACCGCAACTCCTTCTGCGCCTTCAACTCCTAGAAAAACATCGCGAATGGTAGTAATTGGCACATCTCAATTTGTGACTAACGGTTGGTTTGACCAACAACTCAATAGCGACGTGTTTCTCAATTCAGTCAGTTGGTTGAGTAAACCAGACCAGCAAAGCTTTTCTATCAGTCCGAAAAAAGCTACTAACCGTCGCATTAACATGACGGCTATCCAAGTAGGATTGCTGGTTTTAGCTTGGCTAATTTGGCCTTTACTCGGACTGGGAATTGGGGGCGCTATCTGGTGGAAGAGAAGATAAGTTAGTTGACAGTTGACAGTTGTCAGTTGACAGTTGTCAGTTGTCAGTTGTTATTAATAACAGACTCCCCAATGCCCAATTCCCAATTCCCGATGCCCAATGCCCAATTCCCAATGCCCAATTCCCAGTTACTATGAAATTGCAGAAAAATACATTTGTATTGATAGCCGTCGCACTTAGCATGACTGGGTTGGTTGCTTTGTTCGAGATGCAAGTGGCTCCTAAACAGGAAGCTGCTAAGGAAGAACAACAGAAAATTTTTGCTTTTAACTCCGATCGCGTACAATTCTTTACAGTCAAAACTCCCGAAAAAATATTGACTTTTGAGCGAGTTTATGCTACAAAAGGAGGCAAGTCTAGCTGGGAAATGAAATTGCCAGTGCAAGCACACGCGAGTCAGGCATCGGTGGATTTTTTGCTAGACAGGCTGGCAACAGGAAAGAGCGATCGCACGATTAATACTACTGCTGCTCAACTGCCAGAATTCGGTCTAGACCAACCCCAAGCTACAGTCACAGTAAAACTGGACAACCAGGAAACTCACCGCCTAGTTTTAGGCAAAACAGACTTTAGCGGCCGCTTCTTGTACGCTCAAGCCAATCCGCCGGAAGCGCCCCCTCAAAATTCCGCCCAAAATTTGCCCGTGCTGCTAGTGCCTTTTGACTTTAAAAATGCCGTCCAACGACCTTTGTCAGAGTGGAAAAAAGCAGAAGCACCCAAAACAGAGAAACCGCAAAAACCCTCTCCCACGCCAAGTCCTGAGAATAAATAGATGACCGGTCGCTCCTCGATGTTGCACCATTGTCAATAAGCCTTTTATGAACAGGCTTTCCGGCCTGTTCCACAAAGAGTAAATTTTTTTGTGGAACAGGCCGGAAAGCCTGTTTCTGACCAAGAATTTTTTGATGGTACCCGCCACGTGATTTATCTCGCGCAAATCAATCCAAAATCTAAAATCTAAAATCCTTGCGTCCCCCGAATTGATCTCGCGCAAGTCAATCCAAAATCTAAAATCTAAAATCTAAAATCGAATGACGCCTGTTGCTGACAATGGTGCGCTCTGGGATAGAATTTAAAGAACAAATCCCAAAACCTGTTACATCCAACATTCCTCACCTAAAATACAGAAAAGTCTAAACTTAAACTGTATTTAAGTGGCGTGCATTACCCCCAGGAAAGGGCGAATATGTTTCAGACAGCACTCAACCAAGGTACGACAGCAACGGATACAGCGCTTGACGTTGAACTCCGCAAGGTCTTTAAGGTATTTAACGGCGAAACCGCAGTCCGCGGAGTTGACCTCAACATCCGCCAAGGAGAATTTTTTAGCATCCTCGGGCCCAGTGGCTGCGGCAAGACTACGACACTGCGCTTAATCGCTGGGTTCGAGACTCCCTCGGCGGGCGAATTGATGATTCGCGGCCAGTCGATGACCAACACTCCAGCTTACCGCCGTCCGGTAAATACTGTGTTTCAAAGCTATGCTTTGTTCGGACACATGAATGTCTGGGACAATATCGCTTTTGGATTGCGGATCAAAAAGCTGGGGAAAGCGGAAATTGAAGAACGGGTACGGGAAGTTTTGCAATTGGTGAAAATGGAATCTTTCGCCAACAGGTTTCCCGGTCAAATGTCGGGCGGCCAGCAGCAGCGGGTGGCTTTGGCGAGAGCTCTGGTAAATCGACCGGCGGTTTTGCTGTTGGACGAACCTCTGGGTGCTCTGGATTTGAAGTTGCGGAAGCAGATGCAGTTGGAACTGTCGAATTTGCATCAAGAATTGGGTTTGACTTTTGTGATGGTGACTCACGACCAAGAAGAGGCGATGAGTCTGTCTGACCGGATTGCGGTGATGCACGAGGGCAGGATTGAGCAAATTGGCTCTCCTGAAGAAATTTATGAGTGTCCGCAGACGGCTTTTGTGGCGGATTTTATTGGCGATACGAATTTGTTTGCGGGTACGGTAGAATCGATCGACCGATCGACTATCACAGTTCGCACATCCGCCAATCTGAAAATCATCGTTCAGCAATCGGATATGTGGAGTGGTGTCATCGGTGACTCTGTGAAGGTTAGCGTCCGACCCGAAAAAGTATATTTGAATCTCTACCAGCCGGAAGTTTCGGTCAACTGTTTTGAAGGGCGGCTCCAAAATATTATGTACATGGGTACTCACGTTCATTACGTGGTTGAGTTGTCGTCAGGCGATAAAATTACGGTGCGCCAGCCAAATACAGGCGGCTCTTTCCCAGACCCGCACACGCCGATTTATGCTTACTGGGGGACTACTGATTGTCTCGCTTTGGGCGATCGGGGATAATTAGTCAGTTGTCAGTTATTAGTTGTCAGTTGTTAGTTGTCAGTTGTTAATTCCAATAACAGATAACCAATAACAAATTACCAATCTTTGAATCTGTGCCTCCGACTAATCTACCAATTTCCAGGTTTTCCAGGGCTAATTCTACACGCCGTCAGTTCCTCAAAAATTCGGCGGCGACAATCTCCGGCTTGGCCCTTTCGAGTTGCGGCTGGCGGCTGGCCGACGTACAATCGGCCCCTCCCGTCAAGGGTAAGGCCGACCAACTTTTCATTTACACTTGGGAAGGTTATACCGATAAAGCTCTGCTCGATCGCTTTGCCGAAAAAACGGGCATTCGCGTCGTTGCAGACGTATTTAGCTCTAACGAGGAGATGTTGGCTAGAGTTCAAGCCGGCGGCGGCCGGGCCTACAGCATCATTAACCCGTCCGACTACATGGTGGTTCAGATGACGGAACTGGGGCTCTTGACTGAACTAGATCACTCGCTGTTGAGCGTGATCGACCGGCTAAAAAACCAGTTTCAAAATCCTGTTTACGACCCGGGAAACCGCTACAGCTTACCTTTGAGTTGGGGAACCACAGGCTTGATTTACAACAGCGAACAGCTCAAAGAAGCTCCGGTCGATTGGGACTATTTGTGGAAAAACAAACAGGAGTTGACAAGGCGAATGACGCTGGCTAACGACGTTCGAGAAGTGATGGGCGCGGCGCTGCGAATGCTGGGCTATTCTCTCAATTCTACGAACCCAGAGCAAGTCAAAAAAGCTTATGAAAAGTTAGTAGAATTAAAACCGGCGATCGCTTCTTTTACGACAGACGCTTGGCGGCCGCAAATGCTGACTGGGGATTTGAAAGTAGCAATGTGTTATTCTTCTGATGCCAACGAAGTAATTGCCGATAACGATAAATTGCGCTATGTCGTACCAAAAAGCGGTTCTTCCCTATGGACTGATACTTTTGTAATTCCTAAAGGAGCTCCCAATCCCGAAGCAGCTTACCAATGGATTAATTTTATGCTGCAAGGCGATGTAGCTGCT
Organism: Microcoleus sp. AT8-A3; assembly: GCF_036705675.1. Taxonomy (NCBI): domain Bacteria; kingdom Bacillati; phylum Cyanobacteriota; class Cyanophyceae; order Oscillatoriales; family Microcoleaceae; genus Microcoleus; species Microcoleus sp. AT8-A3. The sequence continues at coordinate 133,357 of NZ_JAUBVD010000014.1, read as the reverse complement.
TCTGTAGTAGAACGGCTCAGTTATGCAACTCCTTCGGAAGAAGCTTTTAGTTTATTGACCCCGGAAGTGCGAGAAAACGAGATTCTTTTCCCTTCTGAAGCTACTTTGAAAAACTGCGAAGGCGTGGCTCCGGTGGGCAAGTTTGCAGAAGTTTACGATCGCTATTGGACTAAATTAACCAGCGGCTGATCTTATTTTTGCCAGACATTTCACATACATTTGATTTACTGTGGGGCGGATTTACAAAAATATTTATTTGAGCCGTAGATTTATGGTAAAATCCGCCCCTACATTAGATTTTTTCGGTTTACCGTGGGGTGGGGGCGGGTTTAGGAGACGATCGATTTTAGGCGATTATTGTTGGTGAACCCGCCCCTACAAATCAAAAATCAAAAGTCAAAAGTCAAAAGTCAAAACTCAAAACAATTATTTATGGCTGTTTCAACTCAAGCTCCCCCTCCTCTTCCTCCGAGTTCTTCGTCGAAGGGTGAAACTGTTTCTCCTTGGTCGTCGTGGGCCGGGCCGCTGGCGTTGCTGGGCCCTTCTGGCTTGTTCCTGCTTTTATTATTAGTCATACCAACTATAGTGATTTTCCAACTTAGTTTGGTACCGAATATTAAGCCGGGGGATTTGGTGATTCCTTCGGGAATTGGCAATTACCTGCGAGTGTTTGAGCCGCTGAATTTACAGGTGATGGGTCGATCGCTCTTTTTCGCAACGGGGACTACTATTCTGTGTTTGCTGCTGGGATTTCCCGTCGCTTACTGGATCGCCCTCAATGTCTCGAAAAAGTGGCGGAATTTAACTTTGTTAGGCTTTGTGTTGCCGCTGTGGACTTCTTCGCTGTTGCGATCGTATGCTTGGATTACAATTCTGCGTCCTACGGGGGTTCTCAACTCGCTGCTGGCACTTGTAGGCATTCCTCCTCTAGAATTGCTTAATCAAAGCTCCGCAGTTTTAATCGGCATGGCTTACAGTTATTTGCCTTATATCGTGACAATTCTCTACGCTTCTTTGGAAAAGTTAGACCGCAGGTTGCTAGAAGCATCTCAGGATTTGGGTGCGAACCCAGTGGAAACTTTCTGGAAAGTGACAGTACCTCAGACGATGCCCGGAATTGCTGCGGGTTCTTTGCTAGTATTTATTAGCTGTTTGGGCGATTTTGTCGATCCAGAGTTGCTCGGTGGAGCTTCGAGCATGACGGCGGCTCGTTTAATTTACAATCAATTTTTGGGGGCGACTCAAAATTGGGGTCTGGGTTCGGCTCTGAGTATGGTATTAATCTTTGCAGTGAGTATCGGAATTGCCCTTTTGCTCAAATATGGCGATCGTAATGCAATTTAAAGAAGTCATTAGTCAGTAGTTATTAGTCATTAGTTATTGGTTACTGGTTATTGGTAGCTACTCACAAATAACAACTGACAACAACCGATTACCAATTACCAATTACCAATTAATTACCAATTACCGATTACCGAGAAATGGAAAATACCCCCGAAAATACACAGGAGGACATACAAGCCGATATGTACTTAAAACCTAAATTTAAGGTTTCTTGGCAGGTAATATTTGCCGTTGTGATGTTTTTTTATATGTACCTGCCCATCCTGGTACTCACCTTTTACAGCTTTAACAAATCGCGTTTTAGCGCCGGCTGGGAAGGATTTACCTTAGATTGGTACGTTAAATTATTTAGCGATACGCGGATTTTAATTGCCCTGAGAAACAGTTTAACAGTGGCTGTTTGTGCAGTGGCAATCTCGGCGGTACTCGGCACTTTGATGGCGGTTGGTTTAGCCCGCTACCGCTTTCCAGGCAAGAGTTTATATCAGGGAGTCTCCTACTTGCCGATTATTATTCCAGATATTGCTACCGCAGTTGCTACTCTGGTATTTTTAGCAGCGCTGGCGATTCCTCTGAGTTTGTGGACGATTGTCGCCGCTCACGTTGTGTTTTGTCTGGCTTACATCGCCCTAGCTGTTTCTACTAGATTGGCCGATTTAAACCCGTATTTAGAAGAGGCTGCCTTGGATTTGGGTGCAACGCCTGTTGAAGCTTTTATTAAAGTTTTGCTCCCTCAATTAATACCCGGAATTGTTTCGGGTTGTCTCCTGTCTTTTGTCCTCAGCATGGACGATTTTTTGATTGCGAGTTTTACCGCAGGTAGCGGGACTACAACTCTGCCGATGGAAATTTTTAGCCGGATTCGGACTGGGGTGAAACCTGATATTAATGCTCTCAGCGTGCTGTTGATAGTAGGTTCGGGAGGATTGGCGTTTTTAGCGGAATATTTGCGCGGCCGGGGCGAGCAAAAACGGGCTAATTAGTCATAGGTTATTAGTAACCAAAAAACCCGGTTTCTTAAAGGAACCGGGTTTCTGAAGCGGTAAGGTGCGAAGTACCCACCCTACATTGGTTCTGCGTCTAGGACAGAATTGCTGCTATTTTGCTGCTGGTAATTTCACTTTAGTAGCCAAACCTAGTGCTTCCAAAACTTGAATTGTCATCCAAGTGAAGTCAATCTCCCACCATTCCATCCCGTGACGCGCAGAGTATTGATAAGCATGGTGGTTGTTGTGCCAGCCTTCGCCGTAAGTCAGGACAGCCACCCACCAACAGTTAGTAGAACTATCCTTTGTTTCGTAAGTGCGATAGCCAAATTTGTGAGTGGCGCTGTTAACAAACCAGGTGCAGTGATAAACGAAAACTAAGCGGACAAAAATTACCCAAACTACAAAGGGCCAGCCGGCTGCTAAGTAAAGCAACACGCCAAAGGCGATTTGAATTGGCAGAAAGTAATTTTGCAAAAACTGGTAAAAGGGGTCGCTCGAAATGTCTTTTGTGCAGCGGGGAATTTCAGCGTGAGCTGGACCTTTATATAGCATCCAGCCGAGGTGACTCCACCAAAAACCCTTTTGGGCATTGTGAGGGTCGAGCGCATTTTGGTCAGAGTGGGTGTGGTGCAATCGGTGCAGCCCAACCCAATCAATTATTCCTCCTTGACAGGCAAGGGCTCCGCAAAATGCTAGAAAGTATTCTACGAATTTTGGTGTCTGAAAACTGCGGTGGGTGAGCAGGCGATGCCATCCGAGAGTTATTCCCAAACCGCCGGTTATCCAGTGCATGAATACTGTTAAACCAACTGCTGTCCAATTGAAGTTACTGGGTAGCAGTGCGAACAAAGCGCCGATATGAAGTCCTGCTAAACTAATAACGTGCTTCCAATTGTATTGGAGTTTTTCTTGCGTTGCAATTGTCATTCTCTTTTTGATTTCTGATGAGATGCCGAGCTAGATTCACGCATAATAGTTGGGATTGAGCAGTGAACTTTTTTGCTGCACACTTGCCCAAACTAATAAAGAATCAATGATAGATTTGGGATTAGGATTGAAAAAAATTTACGGTTGTATAGCAATCCTAAATGATTCAGATAAATTGGTAGGGGTAGTGCTAAGAGTGCCTACCCCCTATCTATCGGGCAACCGGGCGTGGGATTACCCCTACAATAATTATGCAAATGATTTAGGATTGCTATATTCTGAAAATAAAAACTTTGGCTGCTAAACAAAATTTTTTGTTCCCAATTATATTATAACTGATTCGGGTTTGGGTTGGGTCGATCGCACCAGGGGATTCGATCTCTGTTCAACCCAACCTATACCGATCGCAAAAACAGGATTAGCCATTGGTCACAAGCTATTAGTCCAGAACTGATGAGCGACAACCAATGACTAATTGCCGATCGCTATTTTTCTGCTAATTTCACTTTGGTTGCCAAACCCAGCGATTGCAGCAATTGAATTGTCATCCAGGTGAAGTCGATTTCCCACCATTGGAGACCGTGGCGAGCCGAGTATTGAAAGGCGTGGTGGTTGTTGTGCCAGCCTTCGCCGTAGGTGAGCAGAGCCACCCACCAGCAGTTGGTCGAGCGATCGCCCGATTCGTAGGTGCGGTAGCCGAATTTGTGGGTAGCGCTGTTAACCAGCCAAGTGCAGTGGAACACCACCACGATCCGCAGAAACACGCCCCAAACCACGAAAGACCAGCCGCCTAATAAATAAAGCAACACACCGAAGACGACTTGGATGGGGATAAAATATGCTTGGAGAAACTTGTATACTGGGTCGTCGCCGATGTCTTTAGTAAAGCGGGGGATTTCCACTCTGATCGGGAGATCCGAGAGCATCCAACCCATGTGGCTCCACCAGAAGCCTTGATTGGAATCGTGGGGATCTGTTTCGGTGTCGGAATGTATGTGGTGTAACCGGTGCATTCCTACCCAGTCGATCGGGCCACCTTCACAGGAAAGGGTACCGCAAATAACTAGAAAATACTCTAGCCATTTGGGTGTTTGAAAACTGCGGTGGGTGACGAGGCGGTGATATCCGAGAGTAATTCCTAAACCACCTGTTACCCAATGCAGGAAGACTGCTAGCCCGACCGCAGACCAGCTAAAATTACCCGGCAGCAAAGCAAATAAAGCACCGATGTGCAGAAAGGCCATAAAGCCTACGACAGGCCAATCAGGAGAAGTTTTTTTGGAAGTTGCAATCGTCATGAATATATTATGTTTACAAACTAGGGGCCGCATCTACGCCATAATGAACAGCGCGCACGCAAAGGGTGAGCGAGGTATAGATGAATAGCGTTTCACGGCTACAGGAAGCAGAACAGGCACTCTTTCAGATTTTTTCTGGTATTGACACTACAGTCAAGCAAAATCTTCAACGAGTCTTAAAAGCTTTTCGCAGCCACCGGGTTGGAGTCCACCATTTTGCAGGGGTTACGGGTTACGGCCACGATGATTTGGGTCGGGAGACTTTGGACGGGGTGTTTGCCGAAGTGGTAGGGGCCCAGGCTGCGGCTGTCCGGGTACAGTTTGTTTCGGGTACTCACGCGATCGCCTGTGCTCTTTTTGGCATCCTGCGTCCTGGTGACGAAATGTTGGCAGTGGCTGGTTCTCCCTACGATACTTTAGAAGAAGTGATCGGCTTGCGCGGGCAAGGTCAAGGTTCACTGCTTGAGTTTGGCATTAGTTACCGTGAGTTGCCTCTAACTCGCGAAGGAAGTTTGGATTGGCAGGCATTGAGCTCTACTATTTCAGCAAAGACTCGCCTGGTTTTTATCCAGCGCTCTTGCGGCTATTCTTGGCGGTCGAGTTTGTCTATTTCTGAGATCGAAAAAATCGTCGCCATAGTCAAACATCAGAATCCTAACACAATTTGCTTTGTTGATAATTGTTACGGGGAGTTTGTTGATGATTGCGAACCTACTGCTGTGGGTGCGGATCTGATGGCTGGTTCTTTAATCAAAAATCCGGGGGGTACGATCGTCCCTGCTGGAGGTTACGTCGCCGGCAGGGCGGATTTGGTGGAGGCGGCAACTTGTCGCTTGACGGCACCGGGAATCGGCAGCAGCGGCGGCGCAACTTTTGATTTGAATCGGTTGCTGTTTCAGGGTTTGTTTATGGCTCCCGGTTGTGTGGGCGAGGCGATGAAGGGCAATCATTTGACGGCTTATGTTTTTTATAAGTTGGGTTATCGAGTGAATCCTATGCCTTTGGCTAGAAGACGAGATGTGATTCAGGCGATCGAATTCGGTTCTGCTGATAAGTTAATTGCTTTTTGTCGGGCTGTTCAGCAAAATTCCCCCGTCGGTTCCTATTTAGATCCGGTGCCGGCTCCGATGCACGGGTATGAAAGTCAGTTAGTGATGGCTGGGGGTACTTTTATTGATGGGAGTACGTCGGAGTTTTCGGCTGACGGGCCTCTGCGGGAGCCTTACGTGGCTTTTTGTCAGGGGGGGACTCATTGGACTCATGTATCGATCGCTCTTGAGGATGCGATCGAGGCTGTTGGCCCCGCTAATTAGGGCGCGGGCGCACTTCCGTTGATGATGGTGCGCCCTATTGAGGTCGATCGGCGAGATTTGTCACTAATCGACCGTCTTCCATGTAGATAATTCGATCGGCAATATCGAGAATGCGGTTATCGTGCGTTACTAGCAAAATCGTGCAGCCTTGTTCTTTTGCTAGTTTTTGCATAATTTCTACGACATCTCGCCCGGATTTTTTGTCCAAAGCGGCGGTTGGTTCGTCCGCTAAAACTATTTTAGGGTGGCTAACTAACGCGCGGGCGATCGCAACTCTTTGTTTTTGCCCTCCCGACAAATTTTCGGGGTAATAATTAGCCCGCTCTCCCAAACCCACTGCTTCTAACATAGCTATTGACAAAGCATCCATATTCTGATTTAACATTTCTGTGTGCAGTTCCAAAGACATTCGCACGTTTTGCTTGGCTGTCAAGAATGTCATCAAGTTATGTGCTTGAAAAATATAGCCAATTTGCTTTCTGAGTTTAGTTAACTGAGTTTTGCTAGCTCCGTGTATTTCTTGCCCAAGAATTTTGAGACTGCCTTCTTGAGCCGAACGCAGCCCGCCTAACATTGTCAATAAAGTTGTTTTGCCGGAACCAGAGGGCCCCGTCATAATGACTATTTCTCCGGGGTTGATGTCGAGATTTATGTCAAATAAGGCTTGTTTTTTGAGAGAGCCTTGACCGAAGTAATGGTTGAGGTTTTGGACTGAAATTACTGGTTCGGTTGCGGTAGTTGAGTTAGCGGGAAAATTTAGGGTTTGCATAATGATTTTTGGGAGTTTTTTTGACCGATGCAGGCAGATTGACCCTGATGAAGGCAGATTAGAAGATGTCTGCGGGGTCGGCTGATTGGAGTTTGCGGAGGGCGAGGGCGCCGGAACCGGTACACATCACGATCGTCAAACTTAACACTACAACCGCTCGATTTGTGGTCATCGCAATTGGCAGTAAAGTGGCAGATTGTGCTAGCGAATACAGTCCGTTGGCTAAAACAATTCCCGGCATAAAACCTAATACAGCTAATAGCAGAGCTTCCTGAATTAAGACTCCGACTAAATAGCGATCGCTATATCCCATTGCTTTTAAAGTCGCATATTCCGCTAAGTGATCGGAAACGTCCGAGTAAAGAATTTGGTAAACAATAATCAGACCAACAACAAATCCGATAATTGTACCGAATCCGAAAATAAAGCCGATCGGAGTAGCATTTGCCCAATAAGCTTTTTCAATTTCTGCAAATTCTGCTAGGGTTAAAACTTTGACATCATCGGGCAATATAGCTTTGAGCATTGACTGGGTTTTTTTGATATCGGCATCGGGTTGTAGGTTGATTAAGCCGACATCAACTTGATCTGGTGTGCGATCGGGAAATAAGTTCATGAATGTAGAATCGCTGGCAATGACATTGCCGTCAGCCACGAAGGAAGTACCGAGAGTAAAGACTCCTCCTACTTGAATATTGCGTTTATTGAGTTCTGTTTCGAGGGTAGATTCTTTGTGAAAAATATTGGCAATCTCGCCGTATTCAGGTCGAGAAGATTGGTCAAACAACACATGATTAAACATTTGAATTTGAGGCAAGTTTTGATTGACATCAGGCAAATTAAATGTTATGTTTCCGGGGTCGATTCCAAAAATTAAAATCGATCGAGTAGTCCTGGTTGTGGGATTTCGCCACTCTCCCATACCAATATATAAGGAAGTGACGGATTTTACTCCTTCTACTCCTTGTGCTTGGTAAAGTCGCTCTCGATTGAAGTCTTTTACCGCAGCAAAAGTTTCAAATTGAGGATTGATTAAAACTAAATCTGTCTGTAAACTTTGGTGCGGCTTAACGGCAGAATCAAATAGTGCATCTTGAAACCCCAGTTGCACAAAAATCAGAATATCTGCAAAGGCAATTCCTGCTATAGCAACAGCGAGGCGGGTTTTTTCTCTAGTTACTTGCAACCATGCAAGGGGTGTTTTGCGAAACATAAATTGTGGGAATTGGGAATTAGGAATTGGGAATTTATTGTTGGTTATTTAAAGCTGTTTCTTCTAGTTTGCGTTGCCGCATTAGGAGAAACAAAGGCAAACCCAGGGAAACACCAACCAGTAAAGTGGCAATATAAATCCACAAGTTTTTCATTTTCAGACGCGAACCTTCGCTAAATACAAAAAACAAAAAAACCACGGCAGAGACGATTACATCCATACCAAAAAAGCCGGATATTTGATTGGCAAACAATTGTCCGAAGAAAGCGTTAATATTCAACCCTTTTTCTAAGAGAAACGGGACAAACTGGGAATACGGTAAAGCAGTGCCCAGAATACAGAGAACTAAGTATGCAATTTGAAGCATTGGGAAACCTCCAGGTTGTTAATTTTAAATCGCTATATTTTCGAGTTTACTCAGCATTACTGAGCGCTTTAATATCAGATTGCATAATTAAGTTAATGTTGCGAGAAATCTTGTCAATTTCCCAATCCCACCACCGAATTTCTAATAGTTGTGCAACTTCAGTATCGCTGAAACGCTGTCTGATTGAATGTGCGGGGTTTCCACCCACAACGGTGTAAGCGGGAACATCTTTTACTACAACTGTTTTGGCGGCCACGATTGCACCGTCGCCGATTTTGACTCCCGGCATAATCACCGATTCATAGCCGATCCAAACGTCATTGCCGATCACAGTATCGCCTTTACTTGGCAGTTCGATTAATAGATTCATGGCTGTTTCCCAACCATTCCCAAAGATGGGAAAAGGATAGGTAGAAATGCCGTCTAATTTGTGATTTGCACCGTTCATAATGAATTTGACGTTAGTGGCGATCGCACAAAATTTACCAATAATTAATTTGTCACTGCCGTAATTGTAAAGTACATTTTTCTCAAAGTTTTCTGGGTCGATTGGATCGTCATAATATGAGTAATCGCCGACGATAATATTGGGGGATTTTATGAAGTTTTTGATAAAGCAAACCCTGCGCTGGTCTGCCATCGGATAAGGTCGGTTCGGGTCGGGGCCAAATTCTGCCATAACTTTCAATTCTCCAAGGTTTTTAGTAAAGACTTTAGTTTTGTTTAATTGCTACTTGTACCTGCAAATTGGTCAATCCCGCAACTTGTTTGCTATCTTCAGGATTCAGGTGAATTTTTACCTCTACTACTCGGCTATCCAAGTTTTCTCCTGGTTGGTTACTAAACACATTTTGTTTACTTACTTTTAACCCAATCTCTTTGACAGTTCCCTGCAACTCTCCTGAGAATGCTTGGCTAATAACCGCTGCTTTTTGTCCTAGCTTAATTTTGCTGATGTCGGTTTGATAAATTTCCGCAACGACTACCATTTGGTCAGTTTTTCCTAAGTCTGCAATGCCGTCATCGCTAATTTTTTCACCGGCACGAGTATGAATTTTCAGGATTTTTCCAGCATTTGGCGCGCGGATGGAAGCTTGATTTAACTCGGTTTGGGCGCGCTTCACTTGGGCGATCGCACTTTCGATCTCAGCTTCGGCTGCTTGCACGTCCACGGGGCGCACTTCGGCTATTTTGTCAAGAGTTGATTTCGCTTCTTCTAGTTGTTCGATGCCACTTTCTTGAATGCGTTTGAGTGTTGATTGAGCTTCTTTAAGCTGCTGGATTGATGTACTGTTAATGCGAGTTAGGTTTGCTTCTGCTTCGTTAATTTGCTGTTTGGCTGTATTGTTAATGCGATCGAGGTTTGCTTGCGCTTCTTCAAGTTGCTGCTTTGCCGTATTATTAATTCGGCTGAGATTAGCTTGTGCTTCTTTAATTTGCTGGCGACTTGTTTCTAATGCCAGCCGCTTAGTATCTCTTACGGATTGAGAAATTGCACCTTCACCCGCGAGTTGCTGATGTCGGGAATCTTCAGCTTTAGCATTATTAAACTCGGCTTGCAATTTGTCGATCGCTGCTATTTGTGCAGTTTTTTCTCCTTGCCATTGTGCCGCTATTCGGCTAATTATTGCCTGTTGTGCTTTCCTCTCCCCTTGCCACTGGGCCGTGATTCGGCTGAGAGTTGCTTGCTGTGCGGTTCTGTCGCCTTGCCATTGTGCTTGCAGGCGATCGACTGTTGCTTGTTGTGCAGTTTTGTTGCCTTGCAGTTCCGCTTCTAGCTTGCCAATTGTGGCAGATTGTGCGGCAAGTTCTCCCGACTTTGCACCAGCTTTTACTTGTGCTAAACGGGCTCGAGCAACTTTGACTTTCTCTTGAGTTTCATCTAAAACAGATTGCAGCCGATCGCGCGCATCCAAAATCGCGATTAGTTGCCCTGCTTTGACTTGATCGCCCTCTTTGACTAAAAGCTGGGAAATGCGATCGCCATCTAAACTCTGCGATACTCCCAAGCGAACCACTTCTCCTTGCGGTTCCAATCTTCCTAATGCCGTTATTTTCCTCGGTGGTGGTATTTCCGCACGCAAAGGTTCAGTATTTTTAGCCAACGGTGCCAACTGAGAAATCCCGTAAAAAGCTGTACCGCTGGTAATGATGCTGGCAGCAATTGCCATTCCGATGACTAATCTATTTTTAGGTTCTATCCAAGATTGAAAATTCATACTTGTCCTCTACTTGCAGCTATTTTTGTCTAAATAAGCGAGCAACATCTCTTTTAATAAAGTCCATTGTTCTGCAACAGATATTCTTTCACCTTGATAAAACCTTCTTACCAGCAAACCGTCACCATAACAGATGATAAATCTAGCGATTGCTGGATCGGAGATACCTAAGTAGCAACTGACTGCCTCTTCGTAACGCTTTCCCGATTCCTGAAGTGCTTGATTGCTGTCAATCTCTTGACGAGTTTTTTGTTGGCAAAACTCAAATGTCATTAACAGACTTTTCAGGATGTAATCTTCATTTTTGCTGAAGTAATCCATCAGTTTTTCAACTTTTTCGGCTAAAGTTGGCGGATTTCCCAGTTCGGCAATTGCTTCTTCTTTTGTATCTTCATAGCTCAAGTATTCAATTAACTGCTCGAACAAACTTTCTTTACTCGGGAAGTAGTGATAAAGGGTTCCTGTAGAAACTCCGATTTCTGACCCAATTTCCCGCATAGTTACTGATGAGTAACCTTTTTCGGCAAATATGTCAAAGCATTTGTTTAGTAGTTCTTTACGGTATCGATCGCGGTCAACTATTTTTGGCATGGGTGAATAGATTTTAGATTTTAGATTATCTAAAGTCTAAAATTTATTGGTCTGATAATTCTATATCGAACGTGCGATATAGTATCAATCACTACAAAATTGATTTTTTGGGTCAGCGGGCAGGATTGATATATATCGAACAGTCGTTATATTTAATAGAACACAGAGTAGTAGAGTTTGTCAAGGGCTAGGGAAGAATTTTTTGGCCGATCGCCCTGCAAGAAATGAGCCAAAATGGTAAAAGACAACATCCATCCGCGTTCTGAAGGGGTTAAAAACCCCAAATTAATATTAAAGAAGCGATCGCAGTGAGATAATTTATGAGAGTACGAACCTACGAAATCGGTGATACCCAACAAATTGTAAAACTGTTTTACGACACGGTACACGAAGTAAACATCCGCGATTACACACAAGCACAAGTAGATGCTTGGGCTCCAGCCGATATCGATATCGAAAGTTGGACTAAAAGTTTAAGCAGTAAATTTACTTTCGTAGCAGAAGAGGGTGAGAAAATTGCAGGTTTTGGGGAATTAGAAGCAAGCGGCCATATCGATTGCTTTTTCTGTCATCAACATTTTCAAAGGCAAGGAGTTGGCAGGCTAATTTTAAAACAAATTGAGTCAAAAGCCCAAGACTTAGGAATTAACAAGTTATTTACCGAAGCCAGCATTACAGCTCGACCTTTTTTTGAAAGCCAGGGATTTATTGTGATTAGAAAACAAGAAGTAGAATGCAGAGGACAAAAATTAATCAACTTTGTCATGGAAAAAAATATATAAACAACGAGTTGTGTAAAATTAGATCGAAGAGTTTTACTCAGGAGTTGCGATGGTGACGGAAGCTACAAATGTGCTGGGCGGAAAGTTAGAGACTTGCTGCACTTCGCCAATGACAGGATATTATCGGGACGGCAAATGCAATACAGGTGGTGGCGACTTTGGGGCTCACACTGTTTGTGCTCAACTGACAGAAGAGTTTTTGCAATTCACTAAATCGAATGGAAATGATTTGAGCACTCCGGTTCCCGAATTTAACTTTCCCGGTTTGAAGCCTGGGGATTGCTGGTGTTTGTGCGCTTCTCGGTGGAAGGAAGCAATGGATGCAGGAGTTGCGCCGCCTGTGGTTTTGGCTGCGACTCACGCCTTGACTTTGGAATACGTTTCTTTGGATGAATTGAAGCAGCACGCTGCTGATTTGTAGGAGGATGTTGGTGTGCGATCGCTTTTAGTCAATAAGGGCGATCGGGTTTTTCTGATGAATTGCAAATTTATCCTTCGTAACCGAAATATTTAAGTGCGATCGAAAGTCACTGTAAAGTTTTATGGTTGAGCTTCTGGTTCCCACTTACAGATAGACTCTGGTTTGAGAGGGCAAGTTTTGGGGGCGATCGGATTTCCGCTGAGTTGTAACCAAGTCAGGTTAGTTAAGGATTGCAATGGTTTGATGTCATTGATTTGATTGTTTTCGAGATTGATCGCAGCCAGTTTAGTCAAAGATAGCAATGGTTTGATGTCGCTGATTTTATTATTGTTGAGGTCTAACCAAGTCAGTTTAGTCAAGGATGCTAGCGGTTTGATGTCAATAATTTGATTGTTGCTGATGTCTAACCAAGTCAGGTTAGTCCAAGATGCCAGCGGTTTGATGTCGCTGATTTGATTGTTGTTGAGTTGCAGAGTAGTCAGGTTAGTCAAGGATGCTAGCGGTTTGATGTCGCTGATTTGATTGTTGCCGACGGAGAGTGTAATCAGGTTAGGCAAAGATGCTAGCGGTTTGATGTCACTGATTTGATTGTTACTAATATGGAGTGTAATCAGGTTAGTCAAAGATTCTAAAGGTTTGATGTCGCTGATTTGAGCGTCAATGAGGAAGAGTGCGGTGAAACTCGAAAGTTTCTGATTAGCCACATCGCACTCTCTAGTCCCTGCTTCCTTCAACAGCATCTCAACAGTATGTTTAGCTTCTGGAGTCAAAGAATCTTTTTCGCGACACCATTCAGCAAATGTTTTGTTTCCCGATCGCGTTTCTGCAGCCTTCGCCGACACTCCATTTCCAGATAATGCTAGAAGCCCACAACCAGTAAGTGCGATCGACCTTGGTAAATTGATATATTTCTGTGCCACTATAAGTGTCATAATCTTATATATCTAATTGAAAGTTAAAGCCATCTTGCACCACAAACACAACCAAGAATTGATTCAGTCCTTTTCAAAGGACTTAAGCTTTGAGGCAGAGGTTTCAACCCCTGCCGGACTGAAGGAAAGAGGGCAATATCATGTCCCTGCAAAATACCTCTTAAAAACTCTCCGAATCACCTCACTCAGGCAACTTATACTGTCCCACAATCCGCTTAGCATATTCCGGCACATGAGCCTCTAATTTCTCAGGATAATTCCGCTTCACGTACAGATAATTGCGAGTGAAATGAGAATCAATCGAAAAACGGGCATATTCCAAACCCTTCGGCCCAATTCTCTCAATAAACACGCCCATTAACTTCGCCGCCCACATCGGCAAAGTCACTCCTTTTTCATAAGCCGGAATGCTTTGCTGAACCGCTTCTTTTCGGTTTCCCTTAGACATCACCGGCTGAGTATTTAACTGATCCGTTACCAAATCTAACATCTCTTGCCCGGTGTCATTTCGCACCACAATCCACTGCCAGCCAAAAGGTGCGCCCATGTAGCCGACAACTAAATCTGCTAAAGAATTCACATAATCAAAACAGCTCAAACAAGAAGGAGCAAAAACATCTTTCAATTCCTTAGTATTCAAGCCAAAAAACGGCACTTTTTCTTCCGAACCATCTTCGTGTTTGAAGTGAACGTTAAAGTCTTGCATAAACTCGTAAGAAACCACCGTTTCAGGAGAACGGCTAGTCGTGTCTAGGAATTTCTGCAAGCCTGCACGGCTGACATTATCAACGCAGGGAGTTCCCAAAACGTAGAGCTTTTCTAAACCGAGTTTTTTCTCGACTGTTCGCAAGGCTTGAATTTGACAGCCGACACCAATTACTAACAGCCGCTTCATCCCCGATTTTTCGATTTGTTCTAATACTGAAAGATTGGGAGAGAGTGTTGGTTTGTTGACTTTTGCTGCCAGAATTTCTTCGCGATTTCTAGCAATTATCGGCATCGGTTGAAAGCGGTCTTCTTTTGTATTTTGGACGCAAACAACGCCTTCTACAATTCCTTTTTCGAGCATTTCAATGGCAATTGTGCTGACGATTCCCGTCCATTGAGCACCCTCAATTGGTTCTTTTTTACGAGCCGCCATCATGTTTTGACTGACTCCGAAATACCAATCGTCGGGATTGTCGAGATTGCGCGATCGCCCGTGAATCTCTGCTTCTAATTCTGCAATATGCTGTGTTAAGAAAGCACAAGATTCCTTGACATAATGGATGTAATATGTATCGCACAAACCGCACTCGCTGCACAGTTCTTTAGCGGGGCGGCGGCTACCCGGTTTGAGGGCTTTGGATTTTTGGTGTTTAGTAGAATCTGTTGCGGTCATCTAAATTACTTATTTTATGCAGATATGGCTTTTGTTAGGATATCACAGCAATTTCCCTTGATTTACCTCCTTTATTCTTTCTTTCATTCCCCGCAGGCGGACGCAAGGTTGTGCGGGAGCAAATTCGGTTCGCCCGAAATTGGCGGTTTTCAAAACTTAAAAAATATTAGTCAGGACTTACCTAGCTGGCGCTAGAAACCCGGTTTCTTCCTGAACACCTCACTGTTAAACCTAAGATTTAGGGTAAAAACCGGGTTTCTTTGTGTAGTTTGGGTAAAAAAATTCGGTTTCAGATCATCGCAGTGCGTCGAGGAGTCTTTGTGTAAGTCCTATTAGTATCAATCCGGATCGAGGGGGCGATCGCGCGAATACATTGCCAAATAAAGCTATAAAAAAATGGTAAAAATGTTTGTGACAACAGCCGTCGCTGGCATCATGATGAATCTCGCAATTTCGAGCTTAGGATTTGCTGCTTTAGTTCGTCCTGTTCCCGCTATGAATCAAACTGTTGTGACTCTAGAAAGAATGCTCAGCGCGACACAAAAGCCGGCGGCGCTGAACTATTCGCGCCTGGGGATTGGCGGCGTTCGGTTGGGGATGGCTGTAGAAGAGGCAAAACGTAAGTTGGGAAAACCGCAGCGCGACGAAACTAAACCTGCTGGGCCTGGCATCGGTGGCAAGATTCGCACGCTAACTTACTCAGGATTGACGGTAGCAGCATGGGAGGGCAAAGTTTATTTAGTTTCTACTACCAATCCCAAGTTTCTGACAATGGATGGTGTGAAGCTAGGAGATAACAGCCAAAAAGTCGTTAAAACTTACGGTTACGGGTCGCAATCTGTTAAAAGTGGAGTGACTCGCTTGACTTACAGCAATGACCAAAAGGCTTCTAATTTGATTGTGGAAATTAAGGGCGATCGCGTGCAAAAAATTATTGTGAGCACACAGCTAAACTGAAATATTAAATAACAGTGCAAAAGTCCCGGTTCACAAGTTTGTAGTAAGGACTTTATTCCTTATTTATGAGGATTTTTAGCTCTTCGGTGAGTTGACAGGAGGGCTTTTTCCTCATGTACGCGCGTGCGTAGCTATCCCGTAGGGAATCGCCCGCGTCTCCTTAATCCTCTTCATCCTCATCCGACAATTTTGTCATTTCCTCAGCAATTAGTGTCTGAAAATCCTCTCCGCAGTGCACGTTCAGATGGATTGCAGAGAGGAAGGAACTCTGCTATAATTTCAGCTTTTTGTCGATCGCTCAAATCAGGTAACTGAAGCTGATAGATTAAAGCAATCACATTTTGACACTCCGTACCCAATTCATCAATTAACGTTCTCAGTGTAGAATTAGTTACAGAAATTGTCCGATCGCTAACTTGCATATTGACTTATGTTGTTTTGGAATAATTAAACCGCAGAGAGCGCAGAGGGCACAGAGGAAGAGAAGAGAGAGATGAATAATTCCGATCTCAACGGATTTGATATTACCCATAAAAAAAGTAGAGGTGCGATCGATCGCACCTCTACAATAATTCTAAATAAGGTGCACCGAGTGCACCCTACCAATTAGCGGTTCTGGGGAACAGGAGCACTCGGTGCTCCAGAAAAAGTCGTCTCACCAGTCTTAGCCCGCTTTTTGATCAAGATAGGCTTGACGCTGTTTTCTCCACCAATCGGGGGATCTTCTTGTTGAGCGTAATCAGCGCCCATCCAAGCAGGACGGCTTTGATCGAAAGCCATTTGCAAAGCAGCAGCGGCGATCGCGTGGGAGTCGTACTCCTCGGATAACTGAGACACCAGAGGCAAGAAAGATGCCATCCGTTCGCCAGCCAAAGCTTCGCGAACTTTACCCTGCATCTTTTCCAACTGACGTGCTTCAATTTGCGCCCGTGTCGGAATGTTTCGCACTGTCAAGCTCGATCGCACGTGGCGTTCAATCAAACGCAGTTTGCGGCGATCGACCGGTTGAATCAGCGTAATCGCCGTTCCTTCGCGACCAGCCCGGCCCGTGCGTCCGATCCGGTGAACGTAGCTTTCCACACTGTCGGGCAAATCGTAGTTAATCACGTGAGTCAAGTGATCCACGTCCAAACCCCGCGCCGCAATATCAGTCGCCACTACCCAGCGCACCTGACATTGGCGGAACCGATGCAACAAACGTTCCCGTTGTGCCTGATTCAAATTACCGTGATACTCATCAACGCTGTGACCTGCTGCTTGCAGTTGGCTGGTGAGTTCTGCTGCCGACTGCCGAGTCCGCACAAAAATCAGTGCAGATTCCGGGTCTTCCATTTCTAGGATTGGCTGTAGGGCTCTTGCCTTCGACCAGCCGCGGGGAATCATGTACACACCTTGGCTGATGCGCTTTGGCGTTGCTTTTGGCTGTTCTACGGTGACGTTGACTGGGTTACGCAAATGCCGCGCCACCAATTTCCGAATGGAAGGTTCCATCGTCGCCGAGAAAAATGCCGTTTGACGTTCTTTTGGTGCAGCATCCAAGATTTTTTCCACATCTTGGATAAAGCCCATGCTCAGCATTTCGTCAGCTTCATCCAAAACCAGCCATTGTACCTTGTCTAGTTTCAGGCTGCCGCGGCTGAGCATATCCAATATGCGTCCGGGTGTACCGACAACGACGTGCACGCCGCGCTTCAAACGCTGCATTTGACGATCGATCGATTGACCGCCGTACACTGTCAGAACTTGCAGAGAGCGACCCACTTTTACCGGGCCGTCGCTGCTGATGCCGCTCAAATCACGGATGGCTTCAGTTACTTGCATCGCCAATTCGCGAGTCGGCGTCAGCACCAGTGCTTGCACCGCAGTCACATCTAAATCAATCCGCTCCAAGATGGGCAACGAGAATGCTGCCGTTTTGCCTGTCCCTGTTTGGGCTTGACCCACAACGTCGCGACCTGCTAACAGGTGCGGAATTGCTTGTACTTGGATGGGAGTAGGTTCTGTAAAGCCTAGTGTTTCCAGATGGAGAACGAGTTCTTCCGAAAGACCTAAGCCTTCAAACAATAAATTCATTAATGCTCCTAATAACGAGTCTTAGCCTTCTAAGTTGCCCAACTCGGATGCGGATTTCTGCTCGGCGGCAGGAACTCATAAGAGTTCTTTATGGTGCTGCGCCTGCGCGCACCTTCTTAAATAGCAATCGAGTATAGGGCAGCTCCGTCGATGGTGACTAAATTTACCAATTCGACAGCCGTCTTTGATTTTGTGACATCACCGATACCAACCGCCAGGGGTCGGGTTATAGGCTTCCAACATTCTTAAAACAGGACATTGGACTTCCTTTGAGGTACTTGCAAGCTTTCCCTCTTAGGCATTTTATAGTGAGGATCATGACCAGCCCCACTTCACTACATAGTAGTAGTAACAGGTTGTTTGGTTCAGGCGCTATCCCGCAATCCGTCGCCTGCGGGATTGAGCAGGGGATGGGGCGACCGTCAGTCGATTTTAGATTTTAGATTTTAGATTTTAGATTGACTCCACAGATGAATCAGGGAGCTTTAACTTTCTTCTAAAATTTTTATCTCTCCACGACTTAAGCCGGAGGCTTGTATTCCTTTTTGGGCTACCGTTACCGCCTATCCATCTCAACACTCTTTCGGGATACCGTTGTGGTGTAAGGCGGACGGCGAAGCAATCTCAAATTATCCCCGCTTATTTCTGGCTTGTTATCATCATAACTCTTTACATTCAGAAACAAAACATTAAATTCGTTAAAATTCTCCGATCGTTCTGTAGAGATTACCGCACCCCTAGGGGGAGGGTCGATTGCCAGATAGGGGCTAAAAAAGTTTAGAACCCTTTGATACCTATCTTTGCACAATATTGTACAAACCGTTACTTTTGCTGCACAATCCGCTAATCATTTTTGGCTGGTGTCTGGTTTTTGTTCGCCTCACCGTCTCAGGCGACAGTTCCAGCAACACTTACACTTGACCTCGCCCAGCAGCGGATACAGTCCCACGTCAACTCATGAGGGTCGATCCCACCATTTTAGACAAAAGATCGAGCTCCCAGATCAGTCTGTGCAGTCAATCTAAAATCTAAAATCTAAAATCTAAAATCGACTTGACCCCGCCCAGCACCGGATACAGTGCCACGTCAACTCATGAGGGTCGATCCCACCATTT
>NZ_JAUBVD010000014.1:96470-114566 GCF_036705675.1 Microcoleus sp. AT8-A3 | reverse complement strand
ATCTCAAATCTAAAATCGACTTGACCCCGCCGAGCACCGGATACAGTGCCACGTCAACTCATGAGGGTCGATCCCACCATTTTAGACAAAAGATCGAGCTTCCAGATCCGTCTGTGCAGTCAATCTCAAATCTCAAATCTCAAATCTAAAATCGACTTGACCCCGCCGAGCACCGGATACAGTGCCACGTCAACTCATGAGGGTCGATCCCACCATTTTAGACAAAAGATCGAGCTTCCAGATCCGTCTGTGCAGTCAATCTCAAATCTAAAATCTCAAATCTAAAATCGACTTGACCCCGCCCAGCACCGGATACAGTGCCACGTCAACTCATGAGGGTCGATCCCACCATTTTAGACAAAAGATCGAGCTTCCAGATCCGTCTGTGCAGTCAATCTCAAATCTCAAATCTCAAATCTAAAATCGACTTGACCCCGCCGAGCACCGGATACAGTGCCACGTCAACTCATGAGGGTCGATCCCACAATTTTAGACAAAAGATCGAGCTCCCAGATCAGTCTGTGCAGTCAATCTCAAATCTCAAATCTCAAATCTAAAATCGACTTGACCGTAGAGGTCGTAGACATCTGCACCAGTAATTTTCACAGATACGATCGATCCCAGTCGCGCTTCTCCTGTCACATAGACGAGTCCATCTACTTCTGGGGAAAACCGAGCGGATCTACCAATCAACTCACCTGTCTCTGGTTGTTCTTGTTCTATCAGGACATCAACTACCTGACCGACAGACTCTTGATTCTTCTTCAATGATATAGGTTGTTGTGCCGCCATTACCAAATTGCGCCGCATTTCCATTATTTCTGCAGGTATTTGCTGGGGCAAGCTGAAGGCTGGGGTTCCTTCTTCTGGCGAAAATACAAAAACTCCTACGTGATCGAATTCGTGGCGCTTGACAAATTCCAGCAAGTGTGCTGCGTGTTCGTCGGTTTCGCCGGGGAAGCCGACAATAAAAGTTGTCCGCATCACGGCGCCGGGAAGTGCTGCTTTGAGCCGATCGACTATAGCATCATTGATCCCGGCTTGAAAAGGCCGATTCATCGCCTGCAGAATTTCCGGGTGCGAGTGTTGCAGGGGTAAATCCAAATACGGCAAAACGTTGGGCGTTTCGCGGATTGCTGCTACAACTTGCGGAGTCAAACCTGTAGGATAGGCGTAGTGCATCCGAATCCAAGGTACATCTACTTCACCCAAAGCGCGCAGTAGTTCGGCGAGTTTCGGTTCGCCATAAATATCTTTGCCGTAGTTGGTGGTAATTTGAGAAATTAAGATAATTTCTTTTACCCCTTCGGAGGCTAATTGCTTAGCTTCCGCGACGATAGACTCGATCGTCCGCGATCTTTGATTTCCGCGCAAGTGCGGGATAATGCAAAATGCACAGCGGTAGTCGCAGCCTTCTGCTATACGCAGATAAGCCACACCTTCCGATGTCGTGCGGTAGCGGGGAGTAGTTTCGTCAGCGATGTAAGTAGGTTCACTAGAGACGAGGGAAACTCGATCGCCCTTTTCCACCTGCTGCATAACATTGACGATTTTATGATAGTCGCCAGTGCCGACAATTGCGACTGCTTCCGGCAATTCGTCCAGCAATTCCTGCTGAAAGTGCTGTGCCATGCAGCCGGTGATCACTACTTTTTTATTAGCTTCTGCCAATTCTACCAAGGTGCGGACCGACTCTTCTCGCGCAGCTTGGATAAAACTACAAGTATTGACTACAACATAATCGGCTAATTCTTCATTAGAATCCACTTGATAGCCCGCTTGAGCCAGCAAGCCGATCATGTGTTCGGTATCGATGCGATTTTTTTCGCAGCCGAGGTGAGTAAATGCGATCGTTGGCTTCGTTGCCATGCAGTAATAGTTAGTGTTGCGCTATTTTTAAGAACGTTTTATGATATCACACAATTTAAAAAATTGCAATGTGTATGTGGAAGCTCTGGACTGTTGTGGTGTCCGCAGTTGTTGTGTGATATTTGTGCGATCGTGGGCGAGATGAGAATTTTTAGGCTTTGTGCGATCGTACTTTCCCGCTTTTTCGCTGCCAGATTTTGACCCAATTGTCAGGTTTTGGTGTCGTCGGAAGGCTTCGACAATCTTACGCCCTTTGCATAATTTCGACTTGCTAGTTCGGCAAGCCAGCAAGAAAAATCTTCTCTGCTGTTAAGCTCAATTCTGGAAAAGCCAGCGACTCAACAGTCTCGCTTCCCCTAAACTGTTTTACCTGATACTCCCCATCTACTAGCTGGTAAATCGAGAGAGTGGGTTGTTTGGGATTGCCGATAAACTTGCGACCGCCTAAACCAAGATAGTCTACAATCCAGTATTCGGGAATGCCCATTTCTTCATAGTCGGAAGCTTTGAAAAAATAATCATCCCGCCAGTTCGTACTGACCACCTCTACAGCTAGTCGCACCGAAGACCCCATCGTGATGACTGATTCTTTTTTCCAGCGCGGTTCGCTTGCAAGTGCGGTTCGGTCTAGGACAATTACATCTGGCTGGTAGCCAGATTCGTTACGCGCAAGCTTGAGCAAGCAATCACCAGGGATAGAGTAAGGCAATTGCAGTCGCCTGATTTCAAAATTGATTTCACCGGAAATGAAACCTGTAACGTCGGAATGGTCGCCAGTTCCTAAAGGCATTTCAACAATTACTCCATTGTGTAGTTCGTACTTGTGGACAGAGTTCTCTGGATACCAAGCAACGAACTCATCAAACGTGATTGTTTTGGATATGGTTTGGATCATGTTGTGTTTTCCTCTGTCTGGTGATTAGTATGCGGAAAGCTCAAATATTACACAAGGATTAGAGGCAACGTTGCCTCTAATCCTTGACAAATTAAACTGTAGTTGATATAATTGGGATCGCCCGTCCTGACAAAACAGCACTTGGTACAAAACGCCGATTTGTCACAAAATTGGTGTCCTTTTGTACCCATTTGATATCCTTTTGATACCCGATCGCCCCCCACTCCTTCTAGCTCGGCTCGGTTAAGGGCAGACCGCCTCGAAAAATCAACTCGGCAGTCAACCTCAACTCTGGGAAAGCCAGCGATTCAACTCGGTCATCTCCCCGAAACTGGCTGATTTGATACTCGCCGTCAACCAACTGGCAAACCGAGAGCGTGGGTTGCTTGGGAGTGCCGATGAACTTGCGGCCGCCCAAACCAAGGTAGTCCACAATCCAGTATTCGGGGATGCCCATTTCTTCGTAGTCAGCGAATTTGAGATGGTAATCGTCCCGCCAGTTGGTACTGACGACCTCTACAGCCAGTCGCACCGAAGACCCCATCGTGATGATGGATTCCGTATCCCAGCGCGGTTCTCTCTGGCGCAGAGCTGCTTCGTCTAGGACAACTGCGTCTGGCAGGTAGCCCGCCTCGTTGCGGACGGGTTTGAGCAGGCAGTCGCCGGGGATGGAATAAGGTAAGGAGCGGCGGTCAATTTCGACTGATAGTTTTGAACGGATGAAACCTGTAACGCGGGAATGACGGCCGGTTCCTAAAGGCATTTCAACAATTACTCCATTGTGTAGTTCGTACTTATGGACAGAGTTCTCTGGATACCAAGCAACGAACTCATCAAACGTGATTGTTTTCGATATGGTTTGGATCATGTTGTGGTTTCCTCTGTCTGGTGATTAGTATGCGGAAAGCTAAAAGATGGCACAAGTCTTTTCGGTAAAATACTGAAAATTCTTGACATAGGAAGTGAAGTTTGCTATAAGATTGTGTCCACAATGTCAAAATACCGATCGCGCCTATCGACTGAATCTAAAACTATCCACAGAAGTTCTTGATACGATCATTATTTCACAAATTTTGTGATGTTTTAGCTACTCCGATCGCAAACTCAGCCTGAGTCATCTCTGCAAGGCATTTTGCAACATACTTTCAAAAAAAGTATCCAGAGAAGTTCCTGATGCTTTCGTCATTGCAGAAAGCACACTTTTCTGAGCAAAAGAACAGTACAGCCCCGCTTCCAAAAACCAAGGTTGTCCCTGCGGATCGATGCGAAAATCAAATAGACTATAATCGCGACAACCCAAAGCGATGTGGCATTTTCTGGCCATATCCCAAACTCTCTCGGTTGCCGGATCGCTGATGTCCACTATCCACGATTTGGTACTATCCTTAGCGACACAGCTCAAGTTGCCATCGTCATTTTGTTTGAGCTTATCAGCATAACTCCGAATCGGTTTGGTATCAGCATCTAGAGCATACTCTTCCAGCGGTAAACAGACTAATTCGCCTGCTTTGATGATAATTCCACAGCGAACTTCTCTACCCAATTCAATGAATTTTTCTACTAGCACTTCCTCGGAATGAGTCAATGCTGTCTCCAAAGCCGCATCATAGTCAGCAGCATTTTTAACTAAGGCAACTCCCAGAGAATTATCCGCATTCAGCGGCTTGAGCACCACCGGAAAGTCAATAGAAGGTCGATCGCCCGCGCGGACAACTTCTCCCAACGGTACACTTACCCCAGCGGCTGCTACTACTGCCTTAGTCTTGGCTTTGTCAGCAGTCAGCGCCATCAACTCTGCCGGATTACCCACATAAGGAATATGCAGCAGATCGAACAAGCTGCGGTATTGAGTCATGCCGGGGATGCAAAACATCTGCGGTACCATTACGTCAATCTTTAGCTGTGTCAGCACCTCTACAGCGCCCGCTAGAGACATGGGATTAGCGGCTGCGATCGCACCTTGATCGAGAGATGTAGGAAAACGCCATTGGCGATCGGGAGAAATATAGGCTATATGAAATTCATAGAGTGCTGAATTAGCCGTATTTTTTAGACAATCTTCTGCATAAAGCCGCGATAAATTACAGAAAAAATCGCTAACTGCCGATCCGACTAAATGCAAAACCCGTACTACTGACATCCTCAATCTCCCCCTATTTCCACAAGTTTGCCAATATTAAAATCAATCCGAATCCACTCTTTCGGCTTCTGTAAATTTCCCCATAACAACAAGGGAATTTGCCAATGATGCACCATCAAAAACGGCAGCGGATCGTCCCACTCGAAGATAGCATCTTTGCCTTGGGCGATAATTTGTAACCGCTCAGAAACGAGCTTCGGCGATCGCAAATGAGTCACCAATCGCCAAATTTCATGGTAAATCCAGTAAGTCGGGCGACTAGATGCCAAAGGCTGCACAGTCTGCGGTAAAGGGTCGGGTTCCAAATAAGCTTTTGCCACATCGGGATGGTTGTAAAACATCGTGATGGCTGAATGGGTGCGGGGGTTGCATTCGATCGCGTAAATCTCTCCATCATCCGCCGCCTGAATGAAATCAAAGGAAACTTGTCCTGTCAGATTGAGACTCTTGGCAAATTGACGAATCCAATTTTCGATATCCGGGCGATCGACATTCTGGTAATTCACCTGAAAAGCCGACGATTCACAGCAACAGTGCAACTGAAGATGACCATCACGAATTGTACTATGAGTGCAGAATTCTTGCCCCGGAATATACTCTTGCATAATCCAAGGTTTACTCTCGGAAATTGGTAATGAGTTGACAAAGGTGGCAGTTTCTGCTGGGGTTTCGCAGGGTAATTTAGTTAAGTTTAACCTGCGAACAGAATCGTAGGGAATACTTTTGATTATATATGGACGCTGTGCATCACTAAAATCAAAATCGATTACTTGCTGCGGATTAGTAATGCGATAAGACTTCGGAACTCGCAGCCCCAATGCTTCCGCTGCTTTTGCAAAATCATATTTATCATCCAATCGTTGCAGAGTTTCGACATCGACGTGCATTACCGTACAGTGCCCAGAAAGTACCCTTTTGACTTCGGCATCGTAGTAACTGGCGACTGGACTACAAACGGGAACGTAAACATTAACTTTCTCTTGTTGGACAATTTTTAAGAGTGCTTGGGGGTATTCATCTGTCTGGGGGTTTGGTACTGTGTAAAAGCGATCGACTGCCCAAGAGTAACGATGACCCGTCAGCCAGTATTTCTCGGTTTCTACCAAAATTACCCGATGACCGGCCTGATGGAACGATCGGGCTAGCTGCAATGCTTTGGTCATCTTGCCGCCACTGATTAAAATCGTTTGGGGAGTGGCTGTAGTCGATCGAGACTGAAACGGTTTGATGATGATGGATCTCAGTAGGGCGATCGCAGTTAAAGCAATATTCAGGGGCATTACTAATAGCAGCAAAATTAATGTGGCTATGGTTTTGAATGCAGTCTGGAAGCGCCTATTCCCAGTGTTTGTTTCCTGTTCAGATGGCATCGCTGCCACAGAAACTGTTTCGAGCATAATTTTCTAGTAAGTAAACACTCTAATTAAAGGTAATATCAAATCTGTTAGCATCAGAAATATTCACATCTCTCCGATCTTCATCTGCGTTAATCCGCGTTAATAAATTGTCATCTGCGGTTCATAAATTATCTTTTTTAAACCGCAGATGAGGGAAGATAAACACAGATTAACGCAGATGAATTAGATCGAATCCGGTTGCACTGATCTGATCCGGCTAAATCCGCATTAGGACTTTGACCGATCCCGCCTGATTAAGGGGATCTCCGGGGCAAGAGAACACGCTCTAAACGCGCCGAATTAAGGTCAATCCATCTCTCAGCGGCACTAACACTTGCTCTACGCGCGGATCGTCAACTAGAGCCTGGTTGAATTTGGCGATCGCAACTCCGTTATCAGTAGCAGTACCCGACAAATATGGCTGTCCCTGCATCAGAGTATTGTCTGCACATATCAAGCCATTGGGAGCCAACAGCCCGGTAGTTAGGAGTAAATCGAGATAGTCTATGTATCCAGCTTTATCAGCATCGATAAATACCAAATCGAACACTTCTCCATTAGCAGCCAATTGTTTCATGGTTTCTAGAGCCGGTGCCACCTTGACTGAGATTTTGTGGCCGGCAGTAGATTCGTGAAAACACTTCTGGGCAAATTCAGCGACGTAAGCATCTACTTCGCAGGCTACCACCACTCCATCCACTGGCAGGGCTTCGGCCATCGCTAGTGCTGAGTACCCGGTAAACATCCCGATTTCCAGTACGCGCTGTGCTTTGGTGAGATGGACGAGAAATTTCAGCATTTGGCCTTCCACATGGCCCGATAGCATTTCCTGTTCCAACTGCCGCACTGTCTCGCCGTCAGAGAATCGCTTACTCCAATCTTCTGATTGGGTGCGCTTCACTAACGTGGCTAAGGCGGGAGATTCCGGCGTGGTACAAAGGTTCAGGTACGGATCGAGACCATTTGCTAGTTCGTAGGCTTGTTGTAATTGGGCCTTGAAAGCTCGATCGAGATTATCGATTTTTTCTACTTGCGAGGCGAGACTTTCGAGTAAGGAGGCTAAAATCCCGACTGGGGTAACGGGTCTCATCTTTATACCCCGGCTGTGGAACGAGTTGCAACTTTCTGCAATACCACATACATATCCTCGCCATCGCCATGACGCGGGTAGCCCTGACAGATTTCTCGATGCACCGCTAGGGCTTCATCCAACTCAGTTCGAGTTAAATCGTTCATGAAAAAGCAGTCACCAATGGGGCATGGAGCTGCTGCACGCTGAAGGCCGTCGCGGGTACGACTGATCGATGTTGTGGCTTTCCAGAGCAGTTCTGATGTGAGATAAGGGCTGTCTATTGCTAGTCCGAGGCGGCTCATTAATCTTAAGATGCGATCGCGATCGGCGATCGAAATGTAGCCCCGCAGTTGGGCAATGGTGGCCGAAAAAGCCATATCGATGGCGACACTATGGCCGTGGAACATCGGAATTTCCGGTGTTAGTTCCAGCGTCGGACTCCAAGTGTGACCATAAGCTATCACTCGATCCAAATCTAGCTCGTGGAGGTTTGGTACTTCTAAGGCCAGCATTGACTGAATCGCGTTGTAGGTTAAGCGATGGGCCACTTCCCGCAGTTCAGATGTGCCGTCTAAATAACCAAAATGGCTGTGCAGCAATGCTTCGCCGTAGTTTTCTAACAACTCGAAGATTTCTTTGTTGCCTACTACGGCGATCTTAATTAACTCTGCCATGCCGTTTCGTATTTGGTCGATCGGCAGAGTTTTCAGAAAGGAGAAATCTAAGATTACTTTCTGCGAAGCGTGGTAAGCGCCGAGGCGGTTTTTCAGCTTACCGTGGTTCACAGCTACTTTGATTGCCACACTGGCATCAATCAGCCCAATTAAAGTTGTCGGTACGCGAATGTAGTTAGTCCGACGGCGATAGGATGAGCAGGCAAAACCAGCTACGTCTGTCGTCAATCCACCACCGACTACCAAAACAGGCTCCTTCCGCACGAGTCCGAAATCAACGAAGGCATCTATGATGCTTTCAAAAGTTTTTAAGGTCTTATCAGGTTCCTTGATATTAACTGGAAAGACTGTTAAATCTATCTCGTGATGCTTGAAATAATCCTGCATCTGTCCACCATAAAGACCATAGACTGTTTCATCTACAACCATTAAACAGCGACCGAATTGGCGGTAACTATCCGCAATCTCAGGATTCTCCAGCTTGAAAGCACCATCTACGTAGAGCAAGCTGAAATCTATTTTTTCGTACCCCTCAATTTGAAAAGCTCGATCGGTAGATGTAAACGTAGCTTGAATGTCACCCATAAGATTTTTGCACTTTCATGTTGATCAGTAACTGTAAGTATCTGGGCGAGCTTCAAAAGTATCAATCCTTTTGCTGGCAAACTTCCTAGACATTAACTTGACAATTTGTCATTTAATATGAACTTAACAATCTACCTAAAAATTTACTTTCAGAGTTGTTTGTTAAGACTAGGTTAAATACTGCTTATCGAGTATTTATACTTAAAGCATTTTGAGGATTGATTTGAGACCGCCTCAATGCTTACACAAAATTCAACATAACGAATTTCTCATCTTTATGCAACCAGATTCAGTAAAATTTGATATATTTTTTTTTTATATCATATTATCCAGAGACAAATCGCGAAAACCGGAAATTACAGCAGCCTCATCTATTGAAACGACTCGTTGCGATCGATCGTTGAAATCACTTTATCTTTTTTGAGCGGGTTCGCTGCGTATTTCCAGTTGATTAGACCTCTTGCAAAAGTCCTTTTCATAAATTTATTGGACGGGCGGGACGCCCATCCCACAAGAAAAAATAACTTTTGTGGGATGGGCCCCAGATCCCGTCCTAGTTATTTTTGCAAGAGGTCCATTATCAACCAAATTAAATATCCAATCAGCCGATTAATGCCTAGTTAATAAAGGGAATAATAAACCTGGATTTTAGATTACGAAATTTCCTGGGAACATATAGCAATCCTCGCATCATTTGTAAAAATATGTAGGGGTAGTGCTAAGAGTGCCTACCCCAGCCTGCATCGGGGCAACCACGGGGTTTGCCCCTACAAGAATTACACGAATCATTTAGGATTGCTATAAATCAAGCCCGATCGCCCGACAGCACTTTAACAGCAGCAGACGCAGGTAATGGAGCGTCAATCGATTTTAGATTTTAGATTTTAGATTTTAGATTTTAGATTTTAGATTTTAGATTTTCGATTTTCGATTTTCGATTTTCGATTTTCGATTTTCGATTTTAGATTTTCGATTTTAGATTTTCGATTTTAGATTTTCGATTTTCGATTTTCGATTTTCGATTTTAGATTTTCGATTTTCGATTTTCGATTTTAGATTTTAGATTTTAGATTTTAGATTTTCGATTTTCGATTTTCGATTTTCGATTTTAGATTTTCGATTTTAGATTTTCGATTTTCGATTTTAGATTTTAGATTTTCGATTTTCGATTTTCGATTTTAGATTTTCGATTTTAGATTTTCGATTTTCGATTTTAGATTTTAGATTTTCGATTTTAGATTTTCGATTTTAGAATTGACTTGCGCGAGATAAATGCTCTTTCTTGAGGATTTTAGATTTTAGATTTTGGATTGATTCCACGGATAAATGACGTGGCGGGTACCACCTTTGAAATTATTGGTCAAAATTGCCGCCCAAACTATTAACTTGAGGCATCAAAGTACCCATTTCCAATGGGCAAGATATTGGTCTAATTTGTCGATCGGCCCAGAGTGGAATTTTTACCTTGGGGGCGGGTATAATCACCACCCCACAAGAGTCTTAAGATTTTTCCCGATGCAAATCTTGATGCTTTTTAGCTTAAAAATATTGCTAGCCGAACTTACGAGGGGATTTGATCCGACGATACATCGGGGGCGATCGCCAGATTTGCTTCACCCGAAAGCACTTGAGCAGCAGATCCAGTAGTTAATCGATGATCGTAAGAGTGTGTTCCCAAACCCTTAACTTGGCGCATCAAAGTACCCATTTCCAAAGCACTCATCGCATAATTCCAGCCCAAATTGCTTTTAATTCCAGCCCTTTCCAAAGCTTGCTGCATCGTGTCAGTCGTCACCACCCCAAAAATCACCGGCACCCCTGTCTGAAAAGCAGCCGCAGCAATTCCCTTAGCAACCTCACCAGCCACAAAATCGAAATGAGGAGTTTGGCCCCGAATTACCGCACCCAGACAAATTACCGCATCGTAGCGGTGAGAAAGAGCCGCTTGGCGCGCCACCAAAGGAATCTCAAAACTTCCCGGAACCCAAAAAAAGTCCACCTGAGATCCATGAGGATTAATATCAACCCCGTGGCGTTTCAAACAATCTTGACATCCCTCCAAAAGTTTGTTAACCACCAAATCGTTAAAACGACCGATGACAATCGCAAATCGCAAAGATTCGGTGTGAGTAAAAGTTCCCTCGAAAACAGTCATAGTGTTCTACTTTAGATTTTAGATTTTAGGTTTTAGAGTTTTGTTTGTGAGAAGGCAAAAGTCAGAAAGCAGCAGCATCTCATCTGAATCTCAAGTGCAAAAACATACAGAATCGCGCGGTCTGGAAAATGCCTAGCTTCTGCCGAATGCCTTTTAATCGCTGGTGAATGCCTTCATCCTTCTATCTTTTACCTTCTTTATCCGATAGACTTGGGTGAAATTAAACGACTAAAAAGTTCAATACACCCACTGCAATAACCAGCAAAAACCACAGACCCGATCCGACATAAATCAGGGATTTAGACTGATTCCAGTTTTGGGGAGAGGCATAAGCAACTGGCACGCCAACGACCATCACAAAAGACAGCAGTACCAGACCCAGTAAAACGACTTGAAACAGAATTGATAACATCTTTTCTCCTTTCGATATAACCGTGCGTTGAGCGGAAATAGTTTCCCAGAACCGAAAAAAATCTTCCAAATTCTAGTTTTTGACAGTTTCCCGATAGTCGATCGAGAAATTGTCGGTTGATTGATACGAAAGAACCCAGGCAAATTCGGGCGTTGCGCGAACAGGCGTCAGCGGCTCTTAAGATTTTTATCAATTTTATCATTGTTCGTTACAGCACAGAAAACTGGAAAGGTTAACTTAAAGCCCGATCGACACATCCGGTTTCAGAGGGCGAGAAATTGCTACTGTTTGAGTTAGAGATGCGGGATTTTCGGCTATGGACTTAGTTTTGTGCCACACAACAGCAGATTTTGACGCCTTGGGGGCGGCGGTGGGACTTTGCGTGCTGCGCCCCGGTAGCAGGATCGTATTGACGGGCGGGTGTCATCCGACGGTGCGGGACTTTTTGGCGCTACACCGCGACGAGTACCCACTGATTGAACGCCGATCGGTCAATCCGCAACAAATTCGATCGATTACTATAGTGGATGCCTCCGGGCGCGATCGTTTGGGAAAAGCCGCCGAGTGGCTGGATTTGCCACAAGTAAGGGAAATTGCTATTTTCGACCACCACCTAGAAGCGCATTCAGACATCCCCGCTACTGTTACGCAGATCGAAGCAGTCGGAGCCAGCACAACATTAATTGTTGAAAAGCTCAAAAATCAAGCAGAAAACAGCGACATACCCTTCCGCCTTCTGCCTTCGGAAGCAACAGTAATGGCCCTCGGCATCCACGTCGATACAGGTTCCCTCACCTTTGAGGGCGCAACTGCGCGAGATGCCATAGCTTTGGCCTGGTTGATGGAACAGGGAGCGAGTTTGGGGGTAATAGCTGAATATGTAGAACCCGCTTTGTCTCCTCAATTGCAAGATTTGCTCAGAGAAGCGCTCAAGAATTTGCGATCGGAAACTTTGCACGGTTACAGCGTAGCCTGGGTGCTGCTGTCTACTGAAGCTTATGTTCCGGGACTTTCTTCGCTGGCTTCTCGCTTGCTCGATTTAACGGAAACCGATGCTCTGCTGTTAGGTAATGTTTATAAATTTAGCGACAACGAAAACAACCGCAACATCGCTCCAGAATCGCCAGTTTCCAATCGATTAACTATTATCGGTCGATCGCGCATCGAAGGCACAAACCTCAGCGAATTGTTCAAACCCTTCGGCGGCGGAGGCCACGCCCGCGCCGCTTCCCTCGCTACCCGCGATGTTGACCCCCTGCTGACTTTAAATCAGTTAGCTGACGAACTGAAAGCTCAAATTCCCCACCCTCCGACAGCGCGCGAGTTAATGTCGTCTCCAGTGCGGAGTATTCGCCCGGAAACCTCGGTGGGGGAAGCTCACCGTATACTCCTACGTTACGGACATTCAGGGCTTTCTGTGGTCGATGCGGGCGATCGACTGGCTGGCATTATCTCGCGCCGCGACATTGACATTGCCCTGCACCACGGTTTCAGCCACGCCCCCGTCAAGGGTTACATGAGTCCGCAGTTAAAAACGATCGCCCCAGATACCTTGCTGCCGGAAATTGAATCTTTAATGGTGACATACGATATCGGGCGCTTGCCAGTATTGGAAAACGGTCAACTGGTGGGAATTGTGACTCGCACTGATGTGTTGCGGGAATTGCACCAGCAAAAAGCGCGAGACAGGGGAAGTAATGCAGAATTCTCTTATTGTGCCGTGTCCGAATCGGTTGAGCAGTTGTTGCGATCGCGCATCAGTCCCGAATTATGGCAATTATTGTCGATCGCCGCCAATATTGCCCAAAATCGCGGCTGGCAACTTTATATTGTGGGTGGAGCAGTCCGGGATTTACTCTTAGCCACGGATGATACACTGGCGCTAACAGATATCGATTTGGTTGTGGATGGAAAGTGCGGTTCCGACGATTCCGGTGCTGGTGTCGAGTTAGCTTCATCGCTGCAAAAACTTTACCCTGAATCGCGTTTGGACGTTCACGGTCAATTTCAAACCGCCGCGCTTTTGTGGCACAAAGACTCTGCTTTCGGCTCGCTGTGGGTGGATATCGCTACGGCTCGCACTGAATTTTACCCTTATCCGGCGGCAAATCCTGAAGTTGAAGCGAGTTCGATTCGCCAAGATTTGTACCGCAGGGATTTTACAATTAATGCGCTGGCTGTGCGGTTGGGTGTTCCTCGCAGCGGCGAATTGTTAGATTTTTTCTGCGGTTTGCTGGATTTGGAATCGAAGCAAATTCGAGTTTTGCACGCCAATAGTTTTATCGAAGATCCGACGCGAATTTATCGCGCTGTGCGATTTGCGGTGCGGTTGGGGTTTGAAATTGAGCCGCAGACGGAAGGATACATCCGCAACGCTTTGGCTAGCGGGATTTATTACCGAATTCAGGGGGAAAATGGCCGAGCTCCGGCTTTGGAAACTCGACTCAAAAGCGAATTGAAATACATTTTGCAAGCTCATTACTGGAAAGTTGCTTTGCAAATGCTGGGAGATTTGCAGGCTTTGCGCTGTATTCATCCTACTTTGGAGTTGGATCGGGAGTTGTGGCGGCAACTGCGTTTGCTCGATCGGTGTTTGCAAGGAAGGAAGAAGGAAGGCACGACACGGATTTTGACACGGATACACGGATTAATGATTGAGGGTGAGTCACGAGTCAGAGGGAATAAGGAAGAGGGAATAGGGAAGAAGGAAGAAAAAGAAAAAGCAACTATTCTCAAGGCTCAATCCCCAATTCCCAATTCCCAATTCCCAATTATCAATATTCCCGATTGGCAGATGCGGCTGGAAGTTTTGATAGCTTATGTAGCACCGGAATATCGCGGCAAGGTGGCTGCAAATCTTCAGTTACCTGCTGACAGTATTAAGCGGTTGGAAGTTTTGGAAGCCGGAAAGAAGCAGTTAGCGGAGAATTTGCCTAAGTGCGAGTTGCCGAGTCAGTTGGTGTTGCTGTTGAGGAATTATGAATTGCCGGTGTTAATTGCGATCGCCCTACAAAGTCCGCGAAGTGCACGCCGCCAAATTTGGGAATATCTCACCAAATGGACGAATGTTGAGCCGCCTTTGAATGGCAACGATTTGAAGGCTTTGGGTTATAAGCCAGGGCCTGGGTTTAAACGAATGTTGGATGATTTGTTGGCGGCGAAGTTGGATGGCGATTTGGGCGATCGGGCTGCTGCTATCTCTTTCTTAGCACAACGTTATCCTCAAACTTAGTAAGGTGCGTCAGCAGCGCGTTATTTTTTCTATAATTGATTAGCTAATTGCTGACGCACTCTACTGAATTTTTAGTTTTCAATCCCAAACAGGCTAACCAGGCGATCGTACATTATTGATATTTCGAGAATTAAGGTGAAGAAACATCACGCTCCTGGTTTAATCGCAATTGTCCTTGGAAAGTCACTGGATTTTATAAATGTCAGCATTTTCCATTTTAATTTCATAAAACGGCTAATCAGTCAAATAAAAACCTCAATCTTTACAAAAATTTTGTGATTGTAAAGATTCGATAAAGCTACGAGGGGTTATACCCCCTATGAGTTATAGTGACATATATATAGATGCACCCTGATGGCTTTCCCGTTCCACAAGAGCGGGATTTTTATTGGAAAAATATTGTATTAAGTTTTAATACACCTGGTAGAGATAGAATTGGTGGAATATTCCAATAAAACGATCGCCCGATGCAAAAATAGCACAGCTAAAGCAAAAATGATGGTTCCGAGCGATCGAACATCCGCCCTAACTCCGCGAAATAACCCAAAGGCGGTAGCATAGTGTGGGAAACGGCATCAATGGAAGCTCAACTTAGCGTTCACAGCAGCCCTGCAACAGGGCGAAAACACCATAATTAATAGTTGATTGTACTCTGATTTTTGATTTTTTATGGATTAACAAGATTTCACTCATGATGTTAGGTCAATTTTCTGGAATTCCAACTAGATGATGCTTAGCTTCACAAATTTTTAAGTTTTTTTACTGAATCTTGTCTCCGATCATCAACCCTCTTTATCACTTATATCATGTCCGATCGAGCGATTAAAAGGGCGGGTTTTTGAGATTGTCAATTATTGGAATATATTTTTCGTGAGGGGAACCCCTACGGTATTAGGGGTAATCGACGGGACATAATATTAAGCAGTGTATTTGCCAGTTTGGGGGAGCGAATGTGAGTTATAAAACAATTAAAAACCCGGTTTCTGCTTAAAGAAATCGGGTTATTGAAATCGATGGTGAAGCGCGATTTTCTGTCTACACTATTCGGAAAATAAAAGGGTAGCGGTAAGGTTGGTTAGGAGTTTGCAAAACGTGGAGGATAGCCATTATTGTCAGTCCCCAGTGTAGCAGATAACCTAGGGGGACTAGGATAAAGCCAGCAAGACCAAAAGTGACGACAGTTAACGCCACAATTACGGCGCTGTACAGCCATACATTAAGGTGAAAATTGATGGCTTCTGTGGCGTTTTCTTTGACAACGGGGTCATCTGATACTAACAATACAGCGATCGGCGCTCCGATCGAGAACAGTAACGTGCTGAAAAAAATCGCCCCGTGGCACACCAGTGATAGCAGCTTCCGCTTGTCAGAGTCGTACATATTACTTTTCCTTGACTTTATTGATAATTTTACCTTTAATAGCAACTGTAGCACAGGCTATAATGGCGATCGGGTGATGATTCCCCTACCTAATTTGTGGTCAGTAACCCAGCCCTAAAGGGACTGAGCTTGTAAGAGTAATCAAGCAAGCTGTACTGACCAGCCTAAGTCTTAATTGACTACGTTATTTGAGTCACGACACCAGGCGAATGCGACGCCAGTTCCCTGCTCTGTCGCTTGCAATTAAACAGTTTTAAGGTCACTGAAACAGTGTTGCAAGCCTAACAAGCTCTTATAACCTTGGCGAGGCGAACATTACCCCGAAAGGGAGGCTCGAAAGAGCAAACATTATGCGTGAGCGGGTTGCGAGGTTTGAGGTGGTAATTGTCCCACTGAAAGTACATTACAAAAGTACACCGAATTAAGCAATCCCCGTGTAATGGAAAGATTCACGGCGGTTTCAACCGCCGAGCCGTTTCCCTCTCAGCCCTAAAGGGACTGAGTTCCCACTTACGGATTTTTTTTGATGACAACAGAACTCGAAACTGAACTGCTAACTGCTGTTGAGCGCCGGCGCAACTTTGCTATTATCTCGCACCCTGACGCGGGAAAAACTACTTTGACAGAAAAGCTGCTGCTGTACGGAGGTGCAATTCACGAAGCAGGTTCTGTGAAAGCGCGGCGGGCTCAGCGACACGCTACGTCTGACTGGATGGCGATGGAACAGCAGCGGGGAATTTCTATTACTTCTACTGTTTTGCAGTTTGAGTATAAAAAATATCACATTAATCTGCTAGATACTCCGGGACACCAAGATTTTAGCGAAGATACTTATCGAACTCTGGCGGCGGCTGACAATGCGGTGATGCTTGAGGATGCTGCTAAGGGTTTGGAACCGCAAACTCGGAAGTTATTTGAAGTTTGTAAGCTGCGAAGTTTGCCTATTTTTACTTTCTTTAATAAGCTCGATCGCCCTAGCAGAGAACCTTTGGATTTGTTGGACGAAATTGAGAAGGAATTGGGGTTGCAGACTTATCCGGTAAATTGGCCGATAGGTACGGGCGATCGCTTTAAAGGTGTTTTCGATCGCAGGGCGCGCAAAATTCACTTATTCGAGCGGACTAAACACGGTTCTCGCGCTGCTGTTGATACCGTCATCGAATTGGGCGATCCGCGCATTGAAGATTTGTTGGAACAAGACCTTTACTATCAGCTCAAAGAAGAGTTAGAACTGCTGGATGAGTTGGGAACTGAACTCGATTTAGATTTAGTTCGGGCTGGCAAAATGACGCCTGTTTTCTTTGGCAGCGCCATGAGCAATTTTGGGGTCGAACTGTTTTTAGATGCGTTTTTAGATTACGCTATGAAGCCGATCGCCCGCAAGAGCAGCGCCGGAGATTTGCCGCCAACTTATGAATATTTTACCGGGTTTGTGTTTAAGTTGCAAGCGAATATGGACCCAAGACACCGCGATCGGGTGGCGTTTATTCGGGTTTGTACGGGCAAGTTTGAAAAGGACATGAACGTGACTCACGCTCGCAGTGGTAAAACGGTGCGTTTGTCAAGGCCTCAAAAGTTATTTGCTCAGGATCGGGAGTCGATCGAGGTTGCTTATCCGGGCGATGTGATCGGTTTGAACAATCCGGGAGTATTTGCGATCGGCGATACTATTTACACCGGCCAAAAACTGGAATATGAAGGGATACCCTGTTTTTCTCCCGAACTTTTTGCTTTTTTGAGAAATCCCAATCCTTCTAAGTTTAAGCAGTTCCGCAAAGGCGTTTCGGAGTTGCAGGAAGAAGGCGCAGTGCAAATTATGTACTCGGTTGATGAGTCGAAACGCGAGCCAATTTTGGCGGCTGTCGGACAGTTGCAATTTGAAGTTGTGCAGTTCAGAATGCAGTCGGAATATAATGTGGAAACGACGATCGATATGTTGCCTTACAGTGTAGCTCGTTGGGTTGACGGCGGTTGGGAGGCTCTGGAAAAAGTTGGGCGGCTGTTTAATACGGTGACGGTGAAAGATACTTGGGGAAGGCCGGTTTTGCTGTTTAGAAATGAGTGGAATTGCCGGCAGGTGGAAGGGGAGCATCCTGTTTTGAAGTTAAATGCGATCGCCCCTGTGGTTTCTGGTTTGGCTGTTAGCGAGGAGTGAGGGGGATAATTGGTTGATTCCGGGTTAGGTTAAGTCATTTTCAGAGCTGACACACGGGGCTAAAAACCGGGTTTTTTCGATAATTCTTGGTTTTGATTCGTAGATTCGACCAAAAACCGGGTTTCTTTGA
>NZ_JAUBVD010000014.1:0-96370 GCF_036705675.1 Microcoleus sp. AT8-A3 | reverse complement strand
AGGCTGACGCGCGGGTGGCCAGAAACCGGGTTTTTTCGATAATTCTTGGTTTTGATTCGTAGATTCGGCCAAAAACCCGGTTTCTTTGAAGGCTGACGCGCGGGTGGCCAGAAACCGGGTTTTTTCGATAATTCTTGGTTTTGATTCGTAGATTCGGCCAAAAACCGGGTTTCTTTGTCGGAGTGTGTCAGTCCTGTTAATCTTATCCCCCAAACGTTTTAATAACTCTTTAGGTGATAAAATTGGTAAAGTAGCACCGGCGAAATCTCCTGCATCGCGGGTGACGATCGCCTCCAAGTTATCTGACAGCGCACAAGCTAACTGCACGGCATCTTCAAAATCGGTTAAATTAGATGCAAATGCTATTTCCCAAACGTGGCGATCGACTGCAGATACTTTCATTAATGCTAGTGTTTCAGCAATAGCTTGCCTAGCGCGATCGAGGCTGCGAGTTTGCCTTCGGACAATGTAGAAGATATTTGTTAAGGTTGTTGCCGTTACATATCCCTCAATTTGCTCATTTTCGATCGCCTCAAATAAAGCATCAGCATCCTCTACAAACGGTTCTCGTTCTAGCAAACTATCGAGGATAATGTTGGTGTCTATTAATACCTTCATTTTAGGTATTTCTCCACCAAACGCTCTTCTAACATGAGTGCAACTTCGGCATCTGTTGGAGGTGGCGTATCGGTTTTTGCTAGCCCTCTGAGTCGCTTGGCCGCACCTTTGCGATCGGGCCGCAATCTAATTTCAAATTCGTCATCTGTTGCGGGTGGTGTATCAGTTTTTGCTAGCCCCGTCATGGGTTCCACAAAATCATCTAGCAGAGGTTGGCGGGGTCGGAGTTCCTGTCTGATGGACTCAACAATCGCGTTGACTAGAGCTAATCTGTCGGTAACTGATAGTTTGTGCGCTTCTCGGCTTAATGGCAGCCAAGGAATTTGGGGTATTTGGGATTCGTTCATATTTATATTTTGATATTTTCTGGGTGTATTTTAGCAAATTTAGGGCTGACGCACGGGTAGCCAGAAACCGGGTTTTTCCCTTGAATATTTCGTTGTGATTCGTAGATTCAGCCAAAAACCCGGTTTCTTTAGTAGTTTCATCACCCAACAACTAACATAAACTGCTCTCGTTTAGCTGCGAAACTCAAGCAAGCTAAAATATCCTGTTGCGTGAGATAGGGAAAATCCTCTAGGATTTCTTGATAAGTCATCCCAGAAGCGAGATATTCCAACACGTCATAAACCGTAATTCTCATACCTCGAATACAAGGTTGACCACCTCGCTTACCCGGTTCGATCGTAATGATCTTAGCGATGTCTTGGTCTGACATGGCATTTTTCCTTTAGCTACTGTTTTAAATTTTAGCATCAAAAAATAGCGATTAAAACCTGGCGATTGAAATCGCTTCTTGTCAAACAAAGTCCGCGCAACGCGAGACTAAAAGAGCAAGGAAGTATTTAACCACAAATTGGCATAATTCTTCAGTCCTCTTGTAGAGGACTTTAGCTTTGAGGCAGGGGTTTAAACCCCTGTCGGATCGTGGCGATCGCGCAATATCTCAGAAACAAATAATTTTAGTGAAATTATTTAAGTACCTGGCGGCAAAAGTTGCAACTAATGACAGCAAAATAGAGCTGTGTTAGAACAGTTATCGATCGACCACCCAAGCTATCTTAGAAAGGACGCGATCGCCAGCACTGTAATGGTATCTCCACCTAATTCAAATCAATCGGGTTCATCTGCAAAACAGTCTCTAGAGGCTGGGTTAGCTGCTTTGAAAGCGCGGGATTACGATCGGGCGATCGCCCTTTTAGAATCCGTTACCCAAACCGCAGCTAATCAGCCGTCGGGAATCCGCGCGCAGATGGGGTTAGTGGGTGCGTACAAAGCAACCGGTAATCTGAAAAAGGCGATCGCCCTGTGCTCTTCCCTCGCCACAAGTCCCAACCCTCAAGTCAAAACTTGGGCCGATCGCGCTTTAAAAGAATTAACCCCCCCTCCCCCCCCAAAACCACCGGAAAATAAACCAAAATCCGCAGAAACTCTCCCCGAAACAGGCTTTGTCGCCTTTGATGCCGGAACAAAATCGCCGAAAAAAACGATTGGGGGCGATCTACCGACCGCAGATAAAAAAACAGGATTTTTACCTTTAGAGCCGATTGCCGCGCCTGTAAACGCCAAATCGCAACCGATTTACCCGCCACCTCCACCCCCCACACCGCCGATTCGCCCGACATCAGAGGGCGGGCACGGGGGCACCGCCCCTACAGAAACCGCACCCGATACAGAAATTAGTGGCGAAAATAGTTCCGGTTCCCCAACAGATATTCCCGGAGTCGCCAGCCCAGATATTACCACTTACCAACTCACTTGGCGCGACACCGGGCGCGCGAAAAGCCCGCGCCCGCTCAAACCGCTGAAGTTGCTGGAGTTTCGGATACAAGCCGTTGCAAGTGCGATCGCCCTATTTTTCCTAGCCCGGTTTATCCTGCAATTCCTGCTGACAAACACTAATTCTCTGTTGGTTCAGCTTTACATATTCACTAGACTGCCTATTTTCGCGCCGATTCAGCTTTTTTACCGCGATCCAACTCCGTTTGTTCAGATGGTTTTTGGATTGCTTTTGGCCTCGTCTCCCTGGCTGATAGACTCGCTGCTGAAACTGTTTTGCGGCATCGAAACCCTGCGCGGGTCAGTTTTATCCAAGCACAGCAAAGAAGCTAGTCGGGTACTGCGAAGCTTTTGTACGAAGCAAAATATGCCGACGCCGGTGCTGAAACTCTTGCCGCTGAATGTTCCTGTAGCTTTCAGTTACGGCGGTTTGCCCCGTTTTGCTCGGATTGCTGTGAGTCGCGGGCTGTTGGAACAATTGACGGATGATGAAATTGCCACGATTTTCGCGCGGGAGTTGGCCCATATCTCTCACTGGGATTTTGCGCCGATGTCGCTGGCGCTGCTGGTGATTCAGATTCCTTACCTGATTTATTGGCAGGTGGCGCACTGGCAAGAGCGGTTGTGTGATTTAATGACGATCGAGTTTTTGCGTTCTGCTGTTAAATTTGTGGCCGCTGCAATTTCTGCTACGAGTTACGGGATTTATAAGTTGTTGCGCTGGCCGATGTTGTGGCTGTCGCGCCGCAGAGTGTATTTTAGCGATCGCACTGCTGCGGAAATTACGGGCAATCCTAACGGTTTGACGCGGGCAGTGGCTAAAATTGCGATCGGCATTGCTGATAATATCGAACAGCAAAAACAAACTAGCTTTTTCCTGGAAAGTTTCGATCTATTGTTACCTGTAGGCGTTGGACAAGCTGTAACCCTTGGTTCTGCTGCATTACACGCGCCGCTAGAACAGATTTTGCTGTGGGATGTCAGCAATCGGGAGCGCAATTGGTTGACGGTTAACCGCGCGCATCCTTTGCTGGGAGAGCGTTTGAAGCTGTTGGCTCTTTATGCTCAATTCTGGCAACTGGAGACAGAGTTAGATTTGGCAAACGCGGGAGTGCAAGAACAACCCAGGAAAGGAAAATTGTCTCTGTTTAAGTCAATAGTCGAATTTAAAGATTCAAAACTATTTTTACAGGGTGCGCCGTTTTTTGGAATTCCGATGAGTTTGGCGATAGTCGGGGTGCTTTGGCTGATTGGGGGGATTTTTTCGAGGACGAGTATTTGGCAGTTGGATTGGCTTTGGGGCGATCGATCGATTATTTGGGGCTGTTTGCCGATCGGATTTAGCATCGGTACTTTGATGCGGATCAATTATTTCTTCCCGGATATTACACCGCGAGAAACCGCTTCGCCGAGTTTGCCGGAAATTTTGTCAAATCCCGATAGTTTGCCGCTGGATGCTGAACCGGTGCGGCTGGAAGGCCTACTTTTGGGTCGATCGGGTATGAGTAATTGGCTGGGACAAGATTTGATTTTGCAAACGGCGACGGGTTTGGTGAGGTTGCACTATGTTTCGAGGTTTGGCTACATTGGCTCTTTGTGGCCATTTTTGTTCAAAGAGACTACTCGCCCTAGCGATTTGATCGGAACATCTGTGGTGGCGACTGGTTGGCTGCGCCGGGGTGCTACTGTGGCGATCGACCTTGAAAGTCTCCGCAGTCAAGGAGGGAGGGTTAGTGACAGCGGACATCCGATTTGGTCTGCGATTTTGGCCTTTGCTGCTGCTTTTTGGGGCGCATACATTATTATCCAGGGGCCAAGGTGAGACGATTTTGGATTTTAGATTTTGGATTTTAGATTGAAGAATGGGAAATGACTTACTGCATAAGGGTTTCGAGGTTGCCTACAATTGCATTTTTTACAGGTATGAGGAATAGTTATCAGATTGCCGCACTCGATCGCGCACAACGCGCAGCCCCAGATGAGTTTTGAGTTAAACAGGGGATGGGCGATCGGATTCTGGAGTTGCTCCCTACGCACCCTACAGTCTATCCGTTACATCCGTTACATCCGTTACATCCCGTACATTGCTCGTTGCCGAACTTCCTTCGTAAAGAAAAGTTGCTTTTTTGCCAGCGGTCTGTTACATTAGTTTACATAAATTGGATTGAATCAAACAGCGCGATAACTTCAGTTGGCTAAAATCCCTTAAGGCATTGCGTAAAAATTGTCAACATCCCAACACAGCAAGTACAGCCAGCCGCTTGTCGGCTGTTTTTTTTCGATCGCTATTTTTGCTGTGCGGGATGAATTCTCAAAAGTGATTCAGATGTGGTTTCCGTTAAATACAGACTGAAATCTTCCTAAATAACTAGCTCTGTTACCAAGGCTGTGATACCTTTAAAGAATGCTCGGACTCTGCCGGGCCGGATTTAAGGGATAGTGGGTAAATGAGTAGTTCTCAGCATTAGGAGCGAGATTAGGAACGAGGTAAGATTACTGGCTGAAAAAATGTTAGCCATTTTATCCATCACTGTATTAAACTGAATACTGGCATTCCGATCGCTTACAATTGACATCCTTGGACATAAATTTCTAGACGGCGCTGGCTATAAACATTCTGAATCAAAACCGGAAGCAAGTAATACAGAATAGCCAATAGCCTAAACATTTGAGTGATGACTAAAAGTTTACACAACAACCTGAGATTTAAAAGCTCTCTGCATCGGCGGTTAAGTTCCGGCCTTATCAGAGTAAATCATCTTTTTGTTCTAAAAGGTGGGGGGAGCTGTCAAGGTTGGTGGGAGGAATGCGCCAATTCTCCGGTTATGTGGTGTTTGCCTGAAGTCAATATTCAGTTGACTTCAGGTAATTCTGTTCGAGCAAATTAATTAAAATCCAAGTCGGGAGGAATTTTTCATGTCTATTCGTCTTTATGTTGGCAATCTACCCAAGGAACTCGATCGCCAAGAATTGCAAGAAGTTTTTGCACCGGAGGGCGAATCTGTTACCACCAAGGTAATTACAGACCGCAAAACTGGAAAATGCCGAGGATTTGGTTTTGTGACGGTGCTAACCGACGAACAAGCCGACCAAGTTATTGAGAAATACAATGGCTTGATGTTCAAAGAAAACCCGCTGAAAATAGAGAAGGCATTACCCCGCTCTAAGGGTAAATCTGAGAAGGGCGAAGACGATCAGCAGCAGTCGCCCCAGTCACCACAGTTGGTGTCGGCATCGGCGTCTGTTCCAATGCCTGTGCCTGCGCCCCAGCAACAGCAGCGCTCGTCAGCTCCCCCTAGCCAAGGTGGAGGCGCCTCCAGCAAAAGCAATCGCCGTCGGGGTGACAACAACAAGTCTCGCCGCAATCAGTCAGCAGCAACGGTGTCGAGCCCTGATTCCGGCTCGGTGCAGCCAGATCCGCGCTGGGCGAGTGCTTTGGAAGAACTCAAGCAAAGATTGGTGGAAGCTCAGACTACTAATTAGTCGAAAATGGCGGCTAATTGCTGCTACCTCTCGACTTTGGTTGACTGAATGTATCTGGAAGTGCGATCGAGAATCGGTCAAAAAACCCTGTTGTCGATCGCACTATTTTATTGCAAAAAAACCTGTAATATCATGTCCTATCAATTACCATTAATATGGTAGGGGCGGGTTCACCAACAATACCCGCCAATAATTGACAATCTCAAAAACCCGCCCCGGCCGGGTTCTTACGGTCAATCGATCGCACCAGTCCCAATTCTTTAATCGAAAAAGGTATAAGTCCTCTTTATTCGATCGGCCCGAATTCGATTGTCTCAATAAACTCAAAAATCTTGTTCATAATTCCCTCAACTTCAGACTCCAGGGAACCCAATTCATCCCCCTCCTGATAAATTCGCTGACAGCTTACCGTGTAGCAAAAATCGTCAGCAATAAAAGCCATAAGTCCCCGGTAAGCATCCAACCGAGTCAGAGGGCGATCGTTTTCTTGCACCCTGATAGTTGCACCCCCAGGCAAATCTAAAACCACGAAATAAGCTTCTTCATCTTCTAAATATTCTGCGTGGAGTAACTTAGAATTGGCAACATTAGCAAGAATTGCCTGAGAAACAAAATTGTCGAGAAAAGACTTGAGATAACCTTCCTCGCCAACCGACTCGATTGTTTCTTCCACTTCACCCGCAACAGGGAAATAATCAATTTTCAGCAAAACGCCAAAGTCGTCAGAAAATGCGACACAGCTTTCTTGCTCATCAATTTTACCGCCTCGTTCCTCATCAACGGGAATGGGAACGCTAAAATTGCCTTCAGGAGATACGTACCATGCCGCATCGAAATCAGACTCTTCGCCCTCTACTTCCGAGTAAGCAGCAATTACATCCTCAATAATTTCTGCAGCTTCCTCGTCTTCCACACCTAATGCTTGCTGGAATTCCTGAAGAAAAGCCTGGTGCTTCTGAGCTATTTCGCCATCTGCGACAAACATTGCTGCGGTTATGGCAAAAGTATCCAATACTAACTCATCGGGCATGGATTGCCAAGCAGTATTAAATAATGCTCCTAAACCGTCTTGGGCAACAATACCGGCGAGTCTTTGAAACATTGCTGACATATCATCTTCCGAGTATTCAGCAAATATTTCTGATTCCCAAAGTATGCTTTCTAAGATATCAGCATCCGT
Source organism: Microcoleus sp. AT8-A3 (assembly GCF_036705675.1). NCBI lineage: Bacteria > Bacillati > Cyanobacteriota > Cyanophyceae > Oscillatoriales > Microcoleaceae > Microcoleus > Microcoleus sp. AT8-A3. The sequence goes on along the minus strand of NZ_JAUBVD010000014.1, from coordinate 89,310 downwards.
ATCAGGGGAATTTGCCTCCGCTGCCACAAGTGCTACCGCTGCTACGGATTCTTCTAAAGTCAAGCTTGCTTCGGATTGGTCTTCTGAATTGAATATTTTATCAAACTTGCCCACAGGTTTTGCCCCGCTAGTGTTGAGTTTTGCTATTCATAGCCAATTTATGACATAAAAAGATAGTAGTCAATCGATTTTAGATTTTAGATTTTAGATTTTAGATTTTAGAATTGACTTGCGCGAGATAAATACGTTCGGCAAGTTTCATCGGGTACAGGTTTTTTATTTCTGGACGGATGAATCACGTGGCGGGTATCCTGGATGCGGGAATTGTCAGGGATACTCTGGACGCCGGACACGGCGTAGTGCTTCCCTACAGATATCGCACCCGACACGGCGCTGTGCCGTTTCCCTACAGATATCGCCTATTACCAGGGACTGCCAATTATTGTGAATCCGGCCCAAAACGTCGGGTGTGAGAAATCTGCATTTGGTACTTGCGCCGATTGGGTAAGGTCGATCGCGCCTTCAGTCCCCCGCAATTGACCGTTTTTAATTAAAATTTGTTTGTGGATCATTGCCAGTTGAGCTTTTCTGAGCGCTTCAGCTTTAATGTTTTCCGATCGCAAATTGCCGTAAAACTCGGTCATCAACGCCAAAGTGCCGATATCATTAACTTTCCACAAACTCGCTAGCGCTGATTTTACACCACTGCGGACGGCCAGTCCAGCAAATCCCATTTCTGCTGTATTGTCCCCGATCGCAGTTTCGCACGCACTCAGCACTAATAATTCTACTTGTCGGCGATCGTACCACTTCGCCAACCTAAATTCATCTAGCGCCAAAGAGCTGTCCCACAAATCAATCTCAGCTTCTTTTTTTCCATTTTCGCCTTGAGGAAAACTGGCGTGAGTAGCTAAGTGAACGATTCCAAATTCCTGTTGTTCTCGCTGTTTTCTCAGGTTTTGCAGGGTAAATTCTTGATTGAGAAAAGAGCGACCTTGCCACAAGGGAAATCCTGCTGGATTTTGCGTTTCTGTTCTCCTCCCGGCGATCGCAGATAATTCGATCGGCACTGCTGGCAAACGCTCTTTCTTGGTGTGTGGAAACTCTGAAGCACCCATTGCTAAAACTTCGGCATTCAGCAAACTTTGATAATTGGTGTTAGTCAAGCTGATGCTGGGAATTGAACCTAGACTGTATTTTTCTATTAAAAATTGGTTGCCATCGTGTAAAGCTGCTATGGGCAATTGGCGCAAACCGGCATCAAATGCAAAAATGAGAGTGTCGATATTTAATGATTCTAAATTTTGAGAAATCGGTGCAACTAACCATTTGTAAAGTTCCTGGGCGCTTGGCAAATATCTTGTATCTTGCGAACCCCAAGGATTCCCTAAATATTCCTGCAAATATTTCACATTTTTCTTTAATTCTATTATTGTGGCAAGGGCGACTTTTTTGATAATTGGAGGGCCATCTGGAACTACTAAAATTAGCCACAAGTCTCGGATACCTGCCACAACGTAAACAATTACAGCTTGCTTCCCGGTTTCTTCCTTAATTGTTTTGAGAGTTTCTCTTAGATATTGAACGTTGATTTTTTTATCCGTGAAATTTTCCCCATAATAATTTTCGTAGTCTTGTTCAAAGAGTTGGTCAATTAAAGCAACAGCATCGTTAGCATTGCCTTGTTCTAAAGTTTGTTCTACGAGCAACCTGCTAATTGGTGAGGGAAAGAGATTTGGGATATCTGCGGGTGGGGGATTTTCTGCGATCGGAGTTGCTACGGGTGCTGGAGTTGGTTCGGGAGTTGGGGCGGGTGCTGGAATTGTTGCGGGAATTGGAGTTGGTGGCGGCGCTGGAGTTGGTGCGGGAATTGGTGCGGGCGCTGGAGTAATACTCGGTGAATCTTGAACTGGCGCTGTATTTATTGCAGCTATTCTCTCCCAAAGATCAGAAAGATTGACATCAAAGGGTTCAGAATTAGCAATCGGTAAACTAGGAGTTTGCACAATTATTTCCGGCGGAGTTTCTGCGACTGAAACAGTTAAATTGTCAGTAGATGTCTGTGTGGAAATTAGGTTATTTGCTTCGGCTCCCGCAATCGTGTTAACTGACGGGGAGTAAGGAAGTTCTAGGGAGATAATTGTTTCATTGTTACGCTTCCAATCTAATTCGGTATTTCCCGTTTCAGCATTTTGGTCGATCGAGGTTTGTGCTCCCAATAAATCGCCAATTAAAAAAGCTAACTCCTGTTGCGGAGTTTGGCTTGGGCTGACAGCGGGCGCGGGTACGATCGCACTTGTAGGTGCGGGTACGATCGCACTTGTAGGTGGTGGCTGAATCTGAGTTACAGGCTGGGTTAGAGAGGCAAGAGGGGCTGTGGGCGCGGGATTTGGCGCGTTTGAAGGTTGAGGGGCGATCGCAGGTTGAGCGCCGAGGGAGGAGTTGATTTGGGAAACAGAGGGAAGGGTAGGCCTCGAAGCTAGGCGGGCAGCAGCGTTTGGGGTTGTGGGTGTTGAGGGCTGGGTGGGGCGCGCGCGGGGTGGCAGTAGGAATAAACCGGGCAATTCAGGTAGTTGGAAGTTGAGGGGAAAACCAGTTATCGGATCGGGTGTTGCCGAAGGTGCGATCGAAGTTTCGGGTGTTGCCGAAGGTTCGATAAATATTTGGGGAATTGGGAAAGGTGCGATCGAGCTTTCGGGTGTTGGGGCAGGTGCGATCGAGTTTTCGGGTGTTGCCAAAGGTGCGAGGGGTAAACGCGGTGGGAGTTGCGGTGAGGGCGTGCTTGCGGGCGCTGGAGTCGGTGTTGGGGAAGGCGCTGGAGTAGCTGCGACTGTGGGTGCGGGCGTGGGAGTAGCTGCGGCTGTGGGTGCGGGCGTGGGAGTAGCTGCGGGTGCGGGTGCGGGCGTGGGAGTCGCTGCGGGTGTGGGTGCGGGCGTGGGAGTCGCTGCGGGTGTGGGTGCGGGCGTTGGAGTCGCTGCGGGTGTTGGAGTAGCTGCGGGTGTCGGTGCAACTATTGGCGGCGGTACGGAAATAATTTGAATGCGATCGACATCCTGTCTGTGAGTATAGAGATAGGAGTTATCCGGCAAAATTGTTTGAATAGGATTAGAATTTCCCCTAGTAATTGCACCCGCGGTTCCATTTGTGGCAGAATCACCGACAATAAACGGCGTTAATCCTGCGCCTCCGTGGCGGATAATTATAGTACCGCCGCTGCTATCTCCAGGACTTCCAGCCGTAGAAATGCTAGCATTGATGCCGTTGCTGTCTGTGAACGAATTGAGCGATCGAAAAAACCTTCCCATCAGAATCTCGACATTGCCTCCCGTCCCCTTGCCGAGACTACTTTGAGCGTTAATTTGACTCACCGTAATATCGCCCGTAGCACTGCGGTTATAAGCCGTGACATTCCCTGCATTCCCCTGCGCCGAAGAGTCAATTTTACCAACAGTAATACTTCCGGTAGCGTCGAGCAATATACTGCCGCCATCACCAGCAGACGAGGTATTGATATCGCCCGCAGTAATATTAGTTCCAGCATTCAGATCGATATTGCCGCCATTGTTAGGGGAAGTCGCATCAAGATTTTTAGTTGTGATTTCTCCGTTCTCACTAAACAAAGAAATTCCGGCGGGTGAGGTGATATTTTGGGCGGTAATATTATTCGTAGTAATAATGTTAATTGCAGCGGAACTTTCGGGGATATCATCTTGAATATTGACGCTGTTGAGGGGAGTAACACTGCCCACAGCACCGCCAAAATCAACACTTCCGGCATCGGGTTGAACAGTCAGACTGTAAGGCCCGTCAACAGTAGACTGAAAAGTAATATCGCCAGTCTCTAAAATTTTGACCGACAGGTTATCACCTAATGTTACCGGAGCGTTAAAAGTAATGTTATTGCGGTTGGTTTCGATATTTCCCTTAGCAGTAATAGAGTCATTTGCCTTGACATCAATATTGCCACCAGTCACAGTAATACTGGGAGCGAAAGTGCGGGAATTAATATCAGATGTCGAAACTGTTCCGCCAGCATTTATGGTGATATCTCCGCCCTTGCCATTTGCCGCAGCGGTAATAATTGGGCCTGCTGTTGTGTCGATATTACCGCCGCTTTGAATGCGAAGATTGCCGCTATTGGCGTTGAAGCCACTTAACAATAGAGCGCTACCAATTCCTGCCGTACTGATGTTGGTTCCAGCTTCGAGGGAAATATTGCCGCCGTTGTTGCCGCCGATCGCATTGATGATTCCTGCCGTAGTGTCGATCGCCCCGCCGCTTTTAAACGTGATTGAGCCGCCGTCTTGATTGCCGATCGCCCGGATGTCGCTGGTAGTAATATTTCCCCCAGCATTTAGATTAACATTGCCGCCTATATTAGTTTTAAGATCGGGAGATGAACCGTCATAACTTGTCAATAGCTGGTCTGTAGTAATATTGCCGTTGCTATTAGTAAAGTTAAGATTTCCACCCTGTATTCCCGATACTAATACATTGCCTATATTAATGTCACCGCTGGTAGTAGATAAAGTAACATTGCTACCGTTGCCGTTAGCAGAATCACCTGCGATCGCGGTTCCTGTTGTCGGTGTTGTGATGCCGGTGCTGGCTTGAAGAGTGATATTTCCAGCAGCGCGATCGCCCGTGACATCGATCGTTCCGGTATTTATGGAACCGGCAGTGCTCGTAAGTGCGATCGGGCCACCGTTTTGATTCGCCGTTACAGTGAGATTGCCAGTCGTAATATTGCGATCGGCACTCAAAGTAATTGAACCACCATTTTCCGGTAGAAAAATCGTATCATTTCCTGAATCCTGAGAGCTGGTTGCATTTAATTTCCCTGTAGTGATGCTGCCTTTCGTGCTAGTAAAATCAACGCTCCCACCTTGCAATTTACCGTAGTTTAATACATCACCTGTTATAATATTGCCGCTGGTAGAGACAGTAAGATTGCCACCCTTATTCCCGTTGTCTGAAGAATTATTGATGTTCTCAATCTCTATATTGCCATTTAAGCTCGTAATAGTGATATTACCAGCATCAGATTTTGAATTGTCTTGACTCTCCGTTGTTAGAAAACCTAATCTAATGTTACCCCTTGCCTGTAATATTATATTGCCGGGAGTGCCGACAGCAGAGGGGCTGGCGGCATTTATTCTTATTGGTTCTCCTAGGGAATTAATAGCTCCCTGTTCGCTGATGATGGTAATGTTCCCGCTATTGCCTTGAGCTGTTAAGCCAGGAGTTCCCCCAGCAAAAGTTTCTATACAAACAGAGGGAATTACACAATTGATAGAGATATCGTCTTTTGCTTTGAGAGTAATGTTGCCACTATTATTGACTGCTGAAAAAGTACCTATATTTCCTTTAAGAGTAAAGCTGCCACCTGCATTAACACTAATATTACCGCCATTGCCAATCGTCGTAGGAACTAGAGTAGTAAGTTCTCCTGTAACAATGTTGCCTCCAGCAGTCAAAGATATATCACCACCATTATTATTAAACCCATTTGTTCTAACCCCTTCTATTTGAATGTCTCTTGTAGCTTGTAGAATTACAGGGCCTACGATAATAGCCTGACCGACATAAGTATCAATTTTTCCTACTACTTGAATGTCACCACCCGATCGCAAAATTACCGCTCGCGAACTGCCCAAGATAAATTCATCACCCGTAGTAGCACCAGCCAAAGTTGCATCTGGACTCGTAATTATTATATCTCCATTAAAAGTAATATTTCCAGTACCCGAAGTCGTATCTACCTTGATAGATGCACCCGTATATCCCCCAGAGGTATAGTCATTAGGCTGCATAATTGGATCATATAAACTGATGAAATTAGCAGGTCTACCCGACAAATCGAGAATTGACATATTACTGCCACTTCTAAAGTGAGAATCTGTAGATATCATGCCATCACTCACTAAAGTCAGATTTCCGCCACTGACAAATGGCGTTTGCGAAAGATGATTTAGCGCCAAAAGATCGATACTTTGATTTCCCTGAATGTAGAGATTTCCGCCAGCATTCGCCACAAACGGATTTGCCACACTATCGCGCACCCGCACAGTATCGCCAGCCAGCAAATTCAAATCACCCGTTGTACGCAATTGACTTTCAACTAATGTCAAATTGCGATTAGCTGACAGCGTTGCAGTCTCCGCAGTTACTTCTTTAGCAGCGACATCTCCATTCTCTACCTGCAAACCAGAACCAGTTAATTCTATTTGCCCTCCAGCGTTGACTGTCACCCCCGTGGCACTTCCCCCGCCACCCGTCAACAACTGCGGCAAAGATGCAACTGGCAACACCCAATTTTGAGGCAAACTCCCCGCGACAGATTGCGGCTGAATCTCCAAACTCAACAAATTTCCCGGTTGACTAATTCTGACTAAACTTTCACCCGGTACAGCCGCAACAGTAATATTTCCTCCCGGTGCAGAAAGTTGTCCCGTACTCAAAACCGTGCCGCCCAATAAAGTTAAATTTTGCCCTTGTCCCACAGCCAAATTGCCGAAATTGATAATTCCTCCCGGTTGTGTATTTGTAAAAGCAAAAGTATTAGGATTTCCGACTAATTGAGTATAATTATTAGTACCAGCCGCACTAAACCAGTTATTGCCAAAACCGATGCCCGTCGCAGTAGTAGCAGTGAAAGCAGCAGGCACGTTCAAACTGGCATTTGCACCGAAAACAATTCCTGCCGGATTCATTAAAAATAAGTTGGAATTGCCGCCAGTTATTTGAATTAATCCGTTAATTAACGAAGCATCGCCGCCGACAACTCGCCCTAAAATATTGCGGATATTAGGATTTGATATAAAATTGGCAGTTTGTCCTTGAGTTAAACCAAATTCTTGGAAACTGTGAAAGAGATTTGCACCGTCGCCAGATTGTTGTCCGCCGTTGATGTTAAATTGGTTGCCGCTGGGAGTAATTTGAGTATTCGTGCCGTCGGTTGCGGGGGTAATTTGGGCTGTGGCTGTTTGGGATGGGGCGAAAAGTCCTATTTCCCACATTGCTAAGGTGGTGAAGGAGAGAAAGGTGAGGAAAAAGCGGGGTTTTTTGTGTGTGGATTTCATGGTTTTGTTAGTAGATGATGTTTCGTACACTCTGATAATTGCGAAAGTCCGCCAGCGCCCTCTGACAGTCCCAAATTCCGTCAATCCGCCAGGGAATGAATTCCCTGGCTAATAGCGAAAGTCCTCTGAAGAGGACTGTAGAAAAAGTTTAATGTCAGTCCACTTTAGTGGACTTTTGCTTTGAGGCAGGGAATTCATTCCCTGCCGGAATTAACGTCACATCCCGCGAGTCCGCCAGGGAATGAATTCCCTGGCTAATAGCGAAAGTCCTTTGAATAGAACTGTAGAAAAAAGTTTGATGTCAGTCCACTTTAGTGGACTTTTGCTTTGAGGCAGGGAATTCATTCCCTGCCGAAATTAACGTCACAACCCTGCCGGAATTAACGTCACAGCCCCTTACTATTTCCTGTCTTCCCTCCTTTGCAAATCCCGCAATTGTTTATCTACCTTTTCCACCATTGGCAAATCTCCCAAGGTTGTATATCCATCTTTTGCCATTCGCAAATATTTCATAGCTTCCAGATTATTTCTCATGGCTGAATGAACTTGTCCCAATCCGTATCTAGCGGCCGTCAACTCCTCAATATCGTCAGGTTTCGCCGTATTAATCACCTTGGAATAGTAGACTTCAGCCTGGGGAACCAGTTGTAGCTTTTCTAGATACAAATCGCCCAACGTGCGATAAATGGGCGGTGTTTCCATGCCAGTTTTTTGTAAATTTTCTAAGATTTCTCTTGCTTCGGCAATCAAGTTTGTGTTAAGATAAACGCTAGAAATTGCTAATTTTTTGGCGTTTTCGTTAGGTACTTGTTTGTCGATCGCCCCAACCTCACTTTTCACCCTTTCCACCTCAGTCTCATCCAGCAAGCTAAACTCGATATCCCCCTCCCCAACAGCACTTTCTGAAGAAACACCCGTATTCGCCTCGACAATCAATCGGTACCTAACACCCGGTTTCAGCGCCGGTTCCCCCGGATACACAGCCTCAGTACCGCTAACAGTCATTTCCCAGTTTAATTTCGCTCCATTTTCCCGGAGGCTCAACTTATAGCTAGTAGCACCAGCAACCGGATTCCACCGCAAAATTGGCTTGCTGTCGAGCAATTTCGTCCGCCGCGGACTGATAATATAAGGAATTGGCGCGCTATTCCAAGCAATTTTATCGTCGCCGCGATCGGGACATTTAATCAAGTCCTTGCTGCAATCAGATTTCGACTCTTGTTTGGCTAACAAACAGCTATTCAATTGATTTTCACTCCCTGCGATCGACTTAATTCCCAAATCTGCACATTGGATAGTCAGTTGTGCGTTTTGTGCTGTTCGCAGTGTGTCTCCCGGATAAATCGGCGTACCGCTGGTAGGGCGGACAATTAGCCCGTTTTGGCGCTCGATCGCAACTTCCCCGCTACTATGGATAATCAGTCCGTTGGATATTCTGTTACTGGCTGCTAGTGCGGTAGTTGCGATCGAGCTTAAAGCTATAGAAACTGCAATCCTGATTTTCACTTGATATTTCCTTTTATTCGTAAATGTTGTTTAGCACTTTGGATACATTGCTCTTGTTCTGGTACGCTAGATTTAGAATATTTAATCGTTTTTTCCCAGTGTTCTAACGCTTCATGGGGCTTACCTTTAGTTTCCATAACCCGTGCTAAAAAACAGTGAGCTTCCGGGCTATTGTCTGTCAATCCAATTGCTGTTTGAAAATCTATCTCTGCATCGTCATACTGCTGTTCTTTAAACCGTATCCAGCCGCGATTTTTGAGACAAGCAGCTTTTACTCCGTCGTGTTTAGCGTGTTCTAAACAAAGGTCGATCGCTTTTAAAGCTGCTTGATGTTTATCCTTGCGAATGAATAATTTAGATATTTGAGCAGAAGCATCAGGAAGTCCTCGCAATACAGCATTTTGCATTGCCTCTAACGCACCGCGATCGTCATTCAATTCGTCGCACAACATAGCTAAATTATAGTAAGGCTGTGCATAATTAAGGTTAATTAAACTAGCTAATTTGTAGAAATTTTTCGCAATTAAAGGTTTATTTTGACGGTGGTTTTCCATGCCAATTTGATTAGCAACTGGGGCAAGTATCGGGCCCATTAACATATAACTGCTAGCGGTAGTAGCTAAACCGATTCCCAGGCGCTGCATCAAATTAGAAATAAAAATAGAGATATCGTTGTTTGGGCGATCGTCCACCACATCATCCGCAGCAGCCATCAAAGGGCGATCGCGCTTTAATTGCAGTAAAGTCAACCCATCAAAAGTTGGCTGCTGACAGAGCACTGGTATCGCACTCGCACCGGGAAACTGAGATTCCCATTTCTGTAAATAATCCTTAGCTTTTCGTACTGCTAAAAACAAAGGATATTCTTTGCTTAAATATCCGAATAAAGACTTAACAAAATCGTGAGCAATTTTTTCTGGTATCGGCGCACGCATCACAATCATTGACGGTAAAGGCAAGCCTCCAGCTACTAAATCTGCTGCCAATTGGAGGCTAGAACACGAGTTTAAAATTAGCAACTCCAATCCTTGAAAAATTGATTTTTCCAACCCCTCTTTTAAATAGTCTATTGTGACAGTATTATCGCAATCTGCTTCATTAATATGCAGCCATCCATTGACAGCATTGCTATTGCTATGCCCGCCGTAATATAAAATCTGCCAATTTTTTTCATCCTCTAACAACTTCTCGCGTAGCTTTTCCGGTGTTGGCTGTTGCATAAATTCTAACTTGCAGCGATCGCCAAAAGACATTTGAAGACTTTTCTCATCTTGTTTCAGATCGAGTCCGTCACTATTACCGGAGACACATAAAATTCTACCTCGCGAAGGCAGAGGCATTCCGCCTGTAGTTGCCTTTTTGAGAGCTTTTCTATACTGGGACGGACTTTTAATTATTTCACAGTTTTTGTAATCTTCGCGAAATTTCCACGCATCCCAAGGCAGATGCCAATTTTCCGAATCTTTGATTTCGAGAAATACTTCAAAGCACCGATCTCGACCACCAAACGCATCAACTACATTTCTAAAATTATGCTCAATTCCCGCATAAAACTCCTCACTACTCAGCCACAGCCTCATAGATTCATTCAAATATTGATAGATCAATTGAGGATTATCTTCACAAATATTGGTTGTCCCTGTAGCCTTAACTTTAATTCTAGAAAGGATGTTGCTAGATTTTCCCGCACGACAAATAAGTTGCCATCTTTTTTGCAGATCGTCAACTTCCGGGGCTGGTGGCAAACTTCCTTTAAATTTATGAACTGTTGTTTGGTTTTCTTGAAACTCCCCTGTGATGTCGGGAAAACCCTTGTGTAAATCCCCAATCCCTAAACCCAAGATAAATCTTAAGCTCATAAATTAGACGCGAGTAGAGTTAATCGAGATATCATACCACAAAATTTTCTGTGACGCTGAAATCATCTAAAGCTACTCGAATACTAAAACTCTCGTCTCGATCGACCTCAATATCCTTCAGCAAAATGTACCTCTCCTGAATCCTTGATTGTGACTCGGTTAGATTTTTACCGATGTCGGAGATTAAGGAAAGTTTAATATTCTGGGGCAGGTAACGTTCTCCGATCGCCGGATGCAGTTGAACGTGAACTCTGACAGTGCGATCGCTCTCTTCAGCAATCGCCACCAACAAAGCCACCGTTGTCCTTCCCAGCCGCATTCCCAAGTCAATCAACTTAGCCCGCGTGACATCGGCTTCGGGAAACCTATTGATGCTACTTTGACTGCTCTGTAACGCAGATTCTTCTCTCGAATTTCCACCTCCTCGTAATGCAAAACTGGGGGTTTCGTCAGGAGAAATCAAGTTTTTTAAATTTTGTTTACCTCGATCCAATTGCTGCAAACATCTGTCTACAAAATTTTGCCACCAATTGCCTAACTGAGATTCAACCGGATTTTGAATCTCCACCTGAGAAGTTTGTGTCTGCTGGTTAAATACCGCTTCAAAAGGCAGCCAATCAGCCGTAAATACATTCATCAACCACTGACTGAGGTTAATTTGAGATTCCAACAAATGTTCTAGATGCCCTAAAAAATCATCCAGGGAATGCAATTCGCTCAATACTAATTCCCCCGCATCCGCATTGGGAGAAAAACCAAGCAATCTCGCTTCCTTTTCCTCCTCATCAATTTCTACAGCAATATAGCCAATGCGTTCTGCCCTTGCTTCCACCGGCACTGGGCAAATCTCAGGCGGATGTGCAGATGAATTCTGGTTGCCAGTTTCTTGAGTTTGATGTCGATTTTTAATTGGACGGCATTCGATTTTTCCCAATCCTTTAACATACAAATCTCCCGCATCTGCAAACAGGCGAATTACGGGATTCCAGCTATCGCATTCAGTCAAGTCAGTCTCAATATCGATGATTTTTAGATAATCGCGAACTGCCAGCACTGCCAAAGTATTGAGATAAACTTGCTCGTGCCTTTGCGGGTGGCGCTGTTGGGTGGCAAACTGCTGAGCAACTTGCAGTGCCTTCTGAGTAATTGGCATTGGCAAAGATTCGATTTCCCAAAGGTTGTTATGGTTCATTGTTTTGGTACACTCCTGGTATATTTAAAGTTTGATATCCTTGGTCTTCGCAAAATTTTTGCAGCAGATGACGGCAGTCATTGTTGAACAATTGATATAAAGTAGAATGGGCGCAGCCAAACTCTTTGGCGAGTTCTTTAAGACTTTGACCGTACAAACATTTTCGCTGCAATAAAACTTGACAATTTATCTGCGGTTTGCCTCTAACGTGTCTGCTTTTTAACTCGTTATTTGGATCGGTTTCTATCCATGCGAGAAGTTCGTCCAAATAGAAACTTACATCATAATCGGCGGCGAGATAGTCAATGGGATTGATGGTTTCTTTGTCTTGTTTTCCTTCTGAGGACGCTATTCGACGGCGGTTTGGTGTCTCACTTTCTTTTATTGGGGCCAGACGACAATCAAAAAGCCGCCTTTCGAGATAGCTATTTAACCAAGTAGTAATCAGGCTTTCTTCGGGATCGTAAGGTCGTTTTGCTGTGGTAGCTTCACATAAATTTCGATTGAGATAGATCCAGGTTTCTTGCAATGCCTCTTCATAGTAAGGTGTTTTTGGTTTCCAGAGTTTGCCGGATTTGATAATCTCTCGAATTAGTTGATTCAAGAAACGACTTCGCCTGATACTGCCGGGGGGCTGCTGGCAAGCTTTGGTGACGAGTTCGACGATTTGCTGGTGTGCGGGATCTCGATCGAACTTTTCCGATTTTACTGAGCACCCAACAGCATCGGTTTCGTCGGATAAGTGGTCTTCCCCCTCGGAGGGGTTGGATTTATCAGTCATAGTTAAGTGCGGCCGCAACTTTGTTCCTACATTTATTTATCAGGGTAAGTTGGAGGAATTTATGCGAAATTCAGAAATTTTTTTCAGAGGATGGTTGAAAGTCTTGCTGTGCGGTGGATTGGGCAGTTGAATTAGATGTGAATTTTTGTTAAGACGCATCAAAACCTGCATAAACCGGGTTTTTGCGATTTATGCAGGTTTGTAACGAAGTCTTCTGCGAAAAACCCGGTTTATGACCACCCGTGCGTTATTCGATCGCCCTTAAATCCCCAAAACACCCGTGGTTCCGTACTTCCACGCAGTCTTTGCCAAACTCGACAAAAAAAACTGGAGAGTTTTGCATAAAACTACCGAGCTCACCCTGATAAATAAATAGAAAGAACAAAAAGGCTTGAGGGGCGATCGATCTTTAGTGTTAACAAGCAGATCGATCGCGCAATCCGGCTATCTCGCAATCCCGAACTCCGGCTCTTGTTGAAACAAGAGCCTCAAAGCGAAAGTCGTCGGTCGCCGACTGAAGAATTTACCAGTCCTCTTTGAGAGGACTTTCGCTATGAGGCGGGGAATTCATTCCCCGCCGGATTCTGGGAAAGCGCGTTATTCGATCGCCCTTAAATCCCCAAAACACCCGTGGTTCCGTACTTCCACGCAGTCTTTGCCAAACTCGACCAAAAAAACTGGAGAGTTTTGCATAAAACTACCGAGCTCAACCTGATAAATAAATAGAAAGAACAAAAAGGCTTGAGGGGCGATCGATCTTTGGAATGAGAATTAAATAACTTCCACAAGTTTGTGGGATGGGCCTAAGAGCCCGTCCTTTTTGGATGGGCTCTTAGGCCCATCCCACTTTCAAGAGTGGAAGTTATTTAATTCTCATTCCTTAGCAAAAGGCAGTAGCTTCAACATTAATCAAAACCAACAAATTGTGGTAATCAAGTCCCCTTACGACGACGAGATTTCTACTTGGAATACTAAACTCAATCAAACCTACATTCCTTACGGTAGAGAAGGAAGAATAGGACAACAACGTCAAGCAGTTGAAGATAGTAATGCTGGCAGCAATAGGGTTTTGCGTAGTGCGTCCAAAGCTTCTGAATACTATGATAATGCTTCTTGGGACTTGCTCGATGCTCTCGAAAACGGCACAGTTAAACTAGAGGCAATATCAGATGATAATTTACCCGAAATCATGCGAGGGATGACGCTAACAGAAAAAAAAGCATATGTAGCTGGAAAGAAAACCGAAAGAGAGGCGATTAAAAAGACCATCCGCGACTTATCTCAAAAGCGTACAGCATATATTGAACAACAGTGCCAATCTAGTACCAATAGTGGTGAAAATACTCTCGATCGCGTAATGATTCAGAGTCTCCACCAGCAATTAGCCGCTAAAGGATTCAAGCTTAATTAAAAGAACGCAGACGACATTTCATCTGCGTTCATCTGTGTTTATCTGCTAATATCTGCGGTCAAAAAATCCCAATATCCCAATTTAATATCATGGTCGATCGACCACGCTCAAAAGCTGGGGCGGGTTTACAGAATCTCTCGTTTCTATTGTAGATATTGGTGAACCCGCCCCTACAGGAATTATGGTCAATTCGCCTGACATGAGATAACTACTTCGCCGCAGGTAAAGACAACTGAGGCGAAGTTTTAGGGTAGCTTCCATTCACGGGAATCGCATCCGGTTCCTGCGAAAGCAAAAACTCGCGAATAACCCTAGCAACTGCTCTTTGAGCTAAACCGCCGACTACTTTCTGCCCCATATTCTGCACTTGGGGTTTCACCAACAACTGCGGCAATAGCTGCAATACTTTCGTCCCGTCAAAACCGGGAGTTGATTGCAAAATATCCCAAATCCGTTTGATGTGTTCTAGGTTTTTTTGTTCAGTTGGTGAAACCACAGGTTGATTTGCCTTGACTCCAAACCATTCGCCGACGACTGCTTTGGCGTTAGCAAAGGCGTTGCTGGAAAGTGTGTCGAGACTCTTGACTAATTCGAGGACAATACGATCGCGAATGAAATCTCCTCTTTCGGAAAATAAATATTCTAATGCTTGGTTCAAGATTTTGCTGACATCGTAGTCCTCGCTCTCGCGGGCATTGTTGAGCAAGTTTTCTAAGCGGTTCCAGCGGAATTCGCCTTGTTTGAACAGCAAATCTTGCAGGGATGCTCTCAATTCCGGTGCGGGGTCGCTCAACAGCCGTTTTGCAACGTAAGGATAGGCTTTGCTCAACACTTTGAATTCTGGATCGACATTAATGGCAATCCCTTCTAACGTGACGAGCGATCGAATAATCAAAGCATAGTAAGCTGGAACCCGGAAAGGATATTCGTACATCACCGCCGAAAGTTCGTCAGTAATGCTTTTGAAATTGAGTTCGGCAACGCTAGCACCCAAAGCATTGTTAAATACCCCCGCCAAAGCTGGAATAATTGGCGTTAAATCCGTATCTGGCGTTAAAAACTCCAACTTGACATAATCTTTTGCTAAACCTTCAAAGTCGCGGTTCACCAAATGCACCACAGCTTCCAACAAGCCGTATCGCTGATAAGGTTTAACTTCGCTCATCATCCCGAAATCGAGATAAGCTAATTGACCGTCAGGAGTTGCCAAAAGATTGCCGGGATGCGGATCGGCGTGAAAGAAACCGTGTTCTAGAAGTTGTCTGAGAGAGCACTGCACCCCCACTTCAATTAAGTAAGGAGCGTCGATTCCTTGAGCTTTAACGGCCTCTAAATTCGTAAGTTTGATGCCGGTGATCCACTCCATTGTTAAGACGCGGCGGCGGGTATATTCCCAGTAGATGCTGGGAACATAAATGTCTTTGATGTGGCCGTATAGTTGGGCAAACCGTTCGGCATTTTGACCTTCGTGGGTGTAGTCCATTTCTTCGTAAATGCGCTCGCCCAACTCGTCCATAATTGCTGCGAGGTCACTGCGAATTATTTTGAAGGTGTTTTGCGCCCAAACTGCAACGCGCCGCAGGATGTAAATATCTAAGCCGATGTTTTCGGCTAAACCCGGTCGCTGGACTTTGATTGCGACTGTTTCTCCGGTTTTGAGTTTGCCTTTGTAGACTTGTCCGAGAGATGCTGCTGCGATCGGATCGGGGCTGATTTCTGCGTAGATGTCTTTGGGGTGGGCGCCCAATTCTTCTTGGATGAATTGATATGCTACTTCGTTGGGAAATGCTGGCAATTGGTCTTGCAGCGTTGTTAGTTCTTCTAAATATACTGGCGGTACTAAGTCGGGGCGTGTTGAGAGTGCTTGTCCGATTTTGATGAAAGCTGGGCCGAGTTGACCCAGAATTTCTCGCAGTCGGACGGCGCGGCGCTTTTCGTTGGTGGCGGTACGACCTGTTTTGCCGTCGAACCACACACTGAAGGCAAAGCTAAAAAATGTCCAAACAACGCTCGACAGCCTTCCCCAGACTTGTAGAGGTCGATTTCGGTACTGGGCTGCGATCGCCACTGGATCGTACCGAACAGCATCTCCGGCTAACTCGAAAGCTATGTCTCTGGCTGATTTGAGCCGATCGTCCGTTACGTGCTCCGTCTCTAGTGATACTGGTACTGCTTGCAGGGGAATTGTATTTGCATCTTGGAGATTGCTTAGTACAGCCTGAGTCCCTGAATTTACATAAGTTGGCGGGGAGGCTGGCGATACTGTCTTGACATTCATAAATCAGACCTAGTGTGAAGCATTGTAAATATATTGTAACAATTTAAGGAAGAAGACCCTTCTTCCTTCTTATATACTTACTCGCCGCTGGATCTTTGGAGTCGATCGCGAATGCCTGATAGTTGCGATTGGCTGCTGACGGGCGATCGAGGTTGGGGCATTTCGGTATCGGGCCAGTTCGGTAAGTCGTTACAGGGACAGAACTCCGGGGGCATTCCGGTTTGTTTGAACACTACGGGCATAGCGCAGCGCGCGCAGGGACTGATTTCCCAAGCTGGCGTCAGCAGTTGGGCAATTGTTTCGTTTGTGCCTTCGAGGTAACAGTCTCCGCTGTCGCGGGAGATGATTTTTTGCCAGCAGTCTTCAAATTCCTGGCTGTAGCGATCGCCCGCATTTACCGATTTGGGCTCCAGCGCTTCGGAACCGTTGCGAATTAATACTTTTTTGCCTAACTGAAACCAGTAAGCAATATATTTTCTTACTTCACTATCTGATGCCATAACTTTTAGTCAACCCTTCAA
The DNA here is from genome assembly GCF_036705675.1 of Microcoleus sp. AT8-A3. Taxonomy (NCBI): domain Bacteria; kingdom Bacillati; phylum Cyanobacteriota; class Cyanophyceae; order Oscillatoriales; family Microcoleaceae; genus Microcoleus; species Microcoleus sp. AT8-A3. The sequence continues at coordinate 72,680 of NZ_JAUBVD010000014.1, read as the reverse complement.
CTAATTGATTATTTTAGACTTTGAATTTGAAATCACCACTCTTTCTTAAGAGACATTTTATCTTTTACATAATTTCAAAATTCGGCTATTCCTCATGTCTAATTGTTGGGCTTCCCCCCTAGGGATTAGGTTTTTTTACTAATTTATATGACTCTTGATTTTTCAATCTTAGTTAAAATCATAGCTGATTTTTAGTTAAAATTGTCGTTCGGGAAACCGATATTTTTTCTCTCTTGTCGATCGCGACTCTGGCTGTTAATTTTTCGCTACAGGCGGCAGTGGCGTACCCAAAGCGGTGAGATTCAAGGCGTAACCTCCGGTGGCGAGATAAACAGTATCGGCGATCGCCCCGATGTGGCGCACGAGAGTGCCGAGGCGATCGCGAAACAGCCGCCCCGCCGGATAAGCAGGCACAACACCCCATCCGGTTTCTTCCCCTACCAAAATTACATCAGCCGCCGCCGACTTCAAACAGGCGAGCAAATCTTGCTGCGTAGTCGCCCAAACAGCCGCTTCTTGTTCCAAAAGATTCGCCGTCCAAGTTCCCAGAGAATCAATCAACAAGCAATCTGAGGGCTTGCTGGCTTGCACAACTGCTGACAAGTCGATCGGCACTTCTAGAGTTTTCCAATCAACCCGACGGCGATTTCGGTGCTGTTCGAGGCGACGAATCCACTCCAAATCAGCTTCATCAACCTGACCGGTAGCCACATAAATTACTTGTTTTCCCGAACCCGCCGCCAGAGTTTCGGCCCATTCACTTTTGCCACTTCGGGCCGGCCCAGTTACTAAGATTAATTGTCTAGATGTGGTGGGTTCTGAGTTACTCATTAGTCAGTCGATTTTAGATTTTAGATTTTAGATTTTAGATTTACTCCACAACAAATGATTTTGGGAGATTGAAGTTTGGTTAAAATTTTTGGGCTGCTCGCGACTAATGTTGCGGGCTTGTCTCCCTTCTTTGGGCGGGGTAACATACAAAGGATTAAACATAATTCCCAATTGCCAATTCCCAATTAGCAATTACCAATTATGATTTAAACGGCTAACTACCAAATGCTTTTTAAGCGATAATAGCATTGATGAGACAAGATCAGAGTAAGTCGATCGAGAACCCCCGTATTTCCCAAGCTGTTATTTATGCCAGATCGTCCTCAGATATCAGCGATTATTTGCACCCACAATCGCGCCGCCTATTTAGGTGGGGCGATCGACAGCTTGCTGGTACAGGATTTTCCCGACAACTTTGAAGTAGTAGTAGTGGATAACGCTTCTAGCGATTATGCAAGCCCCGAAAGTTCGACTTCGCGCACCCGCGAGGTGGTAGAAGCAAGACAGGGCGATCGGCGCCTCAAGTACGTCTGGGAGCCGGAAATCGGTCTGTCAGTAGCCCGGAACACCGGCGCAAAGGAAGCTGGCAGTGAAATATTAGCTTATCTCGACGACGACGCTATTGCTGAGCCCAATTGGCTCAGGGTGCTGCACGCGGCTTATCAAAGCAATCAAAAACTCGCCGTAGCTGGTGGCAAAGTAAATTTGCTCTGGCCTTCGGGAGTCAGCCCGCCCGAATGGCTGTCACCGGGATTGGCCCAGAACTTGGGATCATACGATTTAGGCGATACTTACCTATACGTGACTGCTGCCGGTTTGACTCCCAGGGGAGTAAACTACTCAATCCGGCGCGCTTTTCTCGAACAAATTGGCGGCTTCGATGTCAAACTCGGTAGAGTCGGCACAAAATTGCTGTCAAATGAAGAGTTGCGGGCCACAGAATTAGCTTTAGAGTTAGGTTGGCAAGTAGTTTATCTACCGGAGGCCCTGGTGCTTCACCATGTCGCGACAGAAAGGCTCAACAAAGCTTGGTTTCTAGAGCGCGGGTGGTGGCAAGGCATCAGCGAGTGTTATCGCGAACAATTGTCCGATCGAGCCGGTATTGCTCAGCTTGGGTGGGGGGGTGAAAGAATCTTGAGGGGTGTCTGGAAGTCTTTTAAATATATTAGAGATCCAGGGCTGCGCTTTGAAAATTTCGTTTTTGCCTGGGGTCAAATCGGTTATTTGATCGCAGCCATCCGCGGCCTGATTTTTGCACCGAAATCGACCAGCAGGCATTAGGCTATAGGCAATATCCCTCGCTGCTCAAGTCGTCGGCCCTGCTGTGCCGATCGCACTTCATCCACAAAAAACTCGACCGCATTCAGGTTCAAGCACTCGATTATGACATCTAGTTCATCCAAGATTCCGGTTTCAGTTCTCATTCCGGCAAAAGACGAAGAACTTAATCTACCAGCGTGTCTGGCCAGCATTGCTAGGGCGGATGAAGTTTTCATGGTTGATTCCCAAAGCAGCGATCGCACCGTAGAAATTGCCATCAGCACCGGCGCCAAAGTAGTGCAATTCTACTTCGACAACCGCTGGCCGAAAAAGAAAAATTGGTCATTGGACAATCTGCCCTTTCGCAACGAATGGGTATTAATTGTCGATTGCGACGAGCGCATTCCCCCGGAACTTTGGGACGAAATCGCGCAGGCGATCGAAGACCCCAATTTTGACGGCTACTACCTCAACCGCAAAGTCTTCTTTTTAGGTCAGTGGCTGCGTTACGGCGGCCGATATCCCGACTGGAATTTGCGTTTGTTCAAGCATCAAAAAGGACGTTACGAAAATCTCGGCACTGAATCCGTCCCCAATACTGGCGACAACGAAGTTCACGAACACGTAATTTTAGCCGGTCAAGTCGGCTACTTAAAAAATGACATGATCCACGAGGATTATCGCGATTTATTTCACTGGATAGAACGGCATAACCGCTATTCTAATTGGGAAGCTCGCGTTTATTACAATATTATTGAAGGCCGCGACGACAGCGGCACTATTGGCGCTCACCTATTTGGAGATGCAGTGCAGCGGAAGCGATTTCTCAAAAAAGTTTGGGTGCGGCTGCCTTTTAAACCAATGCTCAGATTTATTTTATTTTACTTCATTCAGCTCGGCTTTTTGGATGGCAAAGCTGGCTATATTTATGCAAGGTTATTGAGTCAATATGAGTATCAAATTAATGCAAAACTTTACGAGTTGCGTTGTTGTGGCGGTCAGTTAAATGTGGCAGAACCTGAGCCTACTCTGTCGCCGCCAGTAGTTATCACTCAGGAGACCGAAGTTAAATTGCCTTAATATTTTGGAAGCATGGGGGAATTGGGAATTAGGAAAGCCAGCCCATAGCGAGTGGCTTGAGACATTTTCATTTAATAAGTTCTTCGAGGGATGGAAAAAGCAATTTTTCTGCGCTCACTTTTTCGCAATCACAAGGCTGTTGACTGGCGGATATTGCTGATACTTTTCCCAGCAGCAATTGGATGCTTTCTATTAGCAATGGTAGAGTTAATAAAATAATTGATGCAGAGACTAGCAAGCTAATTAAGCCGTCAGCCCAATTCCAGTGCAGCCACGCTACGGCGATCGCAGCTAAAATTACTCCAACCGATGAAAAAATGTCGGCGACTGCGTGCAGAAAGGCGCTTTTGAGATTTAAGTCACCGTGACAGCAGGAATGCAAGCAACAAGCATTGATCGAGTTGATGCTTAAACCGACTATGGCGGTAATTAACATCGGGAGTCCTTCTACTTCGGGTGTTGGGGACTGCAAACGGGCGATCGACTCTGCGGCAATCCAAAGGGCGATCGCTACTAAACTGATACTATTAATTAAAGCAGCAATGATTTCTCCTCGTTCAGGAATTGGCGATTGTGCGATCGCACAATCCACCGATTTACTTCTTTTTCGTGACGAGTACCAAGTCGCTGTCAAAGTTATTGCTAAAGCTGCTACATCTGAAAAAACGTGACCCGCATCTGCTAATAGGGACAAACTATGAGAATTAAGTGCGGCGATTAACTCTGCTACAAAAAAGCTGCTAAGCAGTACCAATGCTGTTTGTAAAAGTCGCACTTTGCCAATTCTGGGATTTGTCTTCTCGCATTGTGCGATATCCTTGGCGTTTTTCGAGTCAAAATTGTCCCTAACTAGAAATGTCATGCAGCAGTCCTTAAGGTTAAACTCGATTTTAAATTAAACATTAAATTAACTATCAATGACCGATTATATACCAAATCCCCACCAAGATCCGGAAAATTCGACCGCAAATTCCCCAAATCCTGAAATAAACGATCGTCCAATTAGCGACAATCACGCAAATACTTTGACAGGCGAATCTTTGGTTGATTTGCGGAAGTACGATCAATCAAAGTTCGATCGAGGAAAGCCTACTTGGCTAATTTTAGTTTGGTGGTTGGTGCAGGCGATCGCCTTTCCTCTCACTCCACACCCTTTTAATCGCATCAGAAGCGGCTTGCTGCGGTTATTTGGAGCGAAAATAGGTCGGGGTGTGATCATTCGTCCCACGGCTCGTTTTACCTATCCTTGGAAAATTGCCATCGGGGATTACAGTTGGATCGGAGATGATGTTGTATTGTACAGTCTGGATCGAATTGCGATCGGCAAACACTGCGTCATTTCTCAAAAAAGCTACCTCTGCACCGGCACTCATGACCCTCAAGACCCCGCCTTTGGCTTAATAACAGCACCTGCGATCATTAATAACGGCGTTTGGATTGCCGCCGACTGCTTCATTGGCCCTGGTGTCGAAATCGGTGCTAACGCTTTAATCGGAGCTCGCAGCAGCGTCTTTAAAAATATGCCTGCAGGCTTTATTTGCACAGGAACACCTTGTCGTCCCCGCTGTCAGCGAGAAATTAACCAAAGTTCGTAAGGATCGCGAATTAAATAACTTACAATTTTAATTGTTATTGTGGGATGGGCGTCCCGCCCGTCCACTCATGACGGGCGGGACGCCCATCCCACTTTCAAGAGTGGAAGTTATTTAATTCTCATTCCTAAGAGACATTGTACCAGGAAACTAAGCAGCTTTACAAGCTTGCTGCCGAATAGGAATTTCAATGACGAATTCTATTCCCTTTCCTAATCCAGGCTGGCAGTATAATCTGCCCCCATGCTTTTCAACGATAATTTGGTAACTGATAGATAACCCCAACCCAGTTCCTTTACCGATAGGTTTCGTGGTAAAAAAAGGGTCAAATAGTTTCGGCTTTAAACTTTCGCAAACTCCCCGACCGTTGTCACTAATATGAATAGCCACCCAATTCTCATCAATTACTTTTGTAGCAATTTGAATGCGGTTCTTGTGTTGTTTCACTTCTGCAAAAGAACGCTGCTGATTCGATTCCTCTAAAGCATCAATGGCATTGGAAATAATATTCATAAACACTTGATTTAATTGTCCGGCATGACATTCTACTGGTGGAAGCTGACCGTACTTTTTTATTAATTCAATCTCAGGATGCTCTGGTTTTGCTTTTAAACGATGATGCAGGATGGTGAGTGTACTATCAATTCCTTCATGAATATTTACAGATTTCACCTCTGCCTCATCTAGGCGAGAAAAGATTCGCATAGACTTAACAATCTCCTGGATGCGCTGCGTTCCTAAGTTGATTGAGTTAAGAACTTTGATAAAATCTTCCTCCACAAATTCCAGTTCTATTTCATCCATTGCTGCTTGAATCCGAGGGGTGGGATTTACATAATCTTCTTGATAGAGATGTATTATTTTTAGTAAGTTGTGAGCGTACTCTTGGGCATAACCCAGATTGCCAGAGATGAAATTTATAGGGTTGTTTATTTCATGAGCAATCCCAGCCGCCATTTGCCCTAATCCGGACATCTTCTCGCTTTGAATTAACTTAAGTTGCAGTTGTTTTAAATCTTCATAGGCTTGGCTCACTTCTAAAACTTTTTGCTCCAATAATGTATTATTTTCTTCTAACTTCTCAGTTAAAACATGAAGCTTTAAATGCAGCTTGACGCGAGCTAATACTTCCTCCTGTTGGAAAGGTTTGGTAATATAATCTACAGCCCCAAGCTTAAAACCCTCAACTTTATTAGCCGTATCCGAGAGCGCAGTCATAAATATAATGGGAATCTGTTTAGTTTCTGGATTAGCCTGTAATCGACGACAGGTTTCAAATCCATCAATTTCTGGCATCATGACATCTAGCAAGATTAGATCTGGGAGAGCATATTTGACTCGCTCTAGTGCCATCTTTCCAGATTTCGCGACCCGAACTTCAAATCCTTCCTGACTTAAGGCATCAGATAAGACACCCAAGTTGGCTGAATTGTCATCAACTATAAGGATTGTACCATTTGCTTGAATTTCTGAATTCATAAACCTTACTTGTAGGACTGAATAAACGTTAAAATCTCTTCGTCTTGAAAGTCTTTTGCCATTTGATGCAATCTTTTAGCAAAGGGAATGTATTGGGGATCTATTTGTTCCAGTAATACCGCCTGCTTAACTATTTCTAGGAAATTTCCCTTCATAGCCAGTTCGTATAGCATTTCCATTTGTGTAGCAGGCGGGGGAATTAGCTCATCGGTGTCTGATGCGATCGCCTGTGGATCTTCATTAGCTTCATAAACCCATTCCAAATCCAGATACTGTTGTAATTTTTGCAGGAGCTCTGTTGCCTGAATAGGTTTGGGAATAAAGGCATTACCTCCTGCTTCTAAACTTCTGTATTGATCGGTTTCAAATACGCTGGCAGAAGAGACAATAATAACGGTGTCTTTGAAATTTTCCGATTCTCGAACCCGCTTAATCACCTCGAAGCCATCGAGTTCGGGCATTAATAAATCGGTAACAATTAAATCTGGCTGCACTTCTAGAATTTTTTCCCAGCCTTCCTGCCCATCGTTCGCTTCAGACACCTCAAAGCCGAGCGGACTGAGCAAATTGCTAATGACCGAACGGTTAGCCCATTTGTCATCAATAACCACAATCTTAGGTTGGCGGTGTTTGATGCCGATAATCTGCCCGCGATGGTCGATTTGAGATGTTTTAACCCATTCATCGGCTTGAGATAGATTGACATCAAACCAGAAAATACTGCCAACATTAATCTCACTTTGAACTTGAATGGTACTGCCCATTAGTTCTACAATCCTTTGGCTAATTGCCAGTCCCAATCCCGTGCCTTCCGTCTGCCGTCTGCGATCGCCTACCTGCTCGAAGGGCTGAAAGATAGCTTGGAGTTGATCCTGTGCAATGCCGGTACCTGTATCGCGTATTTCAAAGCGAATTTTTTCTTCTGTGGCAAAACTGACTATAAAAGTAACACTGCCCTCATCCGTAAATTTAATAGCGTTGCTTAAAAGATTAATTAAGACTTGTCGCAAGCGTTTTTCATCCGCACGAATCCCGATCGGCAGTTCGGGGCTTGATGGAAAATGAAAGTGAATTCCCTTTAGTTCAGCTCGGATACGACACATTTCTGCGACACCTTGCAGGAACGCCGGGAAATGAAAATCCGTGGGCATTAGTTCCACTTTCTGTGCTTCAATCTTCGACAAGTCGAGAATATCATTGATTAAGGTCAGTAAATGGGAACCGCACTGATAAATAACATCAATGCGCGATCGCTCTTCTTCATTCAAGACTTTGGAACGCTGAAGAATCTGCGCGTAGCCCATGATGCCATTAAGCGGAGTCCGCAATTCATGGCTCATGTTAGCAAGGAATTCACTTTTGGCCCGACTTGCGGCTTCTGCAGCTTCCCTGGCTTTTGCCTGTACGATTTCTGTTTGTTTGCGATCCTGGATATCGATGCAAGTGCCAACCCACTCCCGGATGCTGCCATCTTCATTCAGAATTGGCACCCCTCTAACTTGGAAATAACGATAGTTTCCATCCGTTCCGCGCATTCGATATTCCATCTCAAACAGGCTTCTCGTTTGCACTGCTTCCATCCACACCTGAACTGTTCGTTCCCGATCGTCCGGGTGGATTGTATCTAACCAGCCAAAACCAACCACCTCAGCTTCCGTTTGTCCGGTGTAAGCTCTCATACTCGGTGAATCCTGGCATCTTCCTTCAGGATCGGTTGTCCAGACAATTTGGGAGATGGCAAGGGTTAGCGATCGATAGCGTTCTTCGCTTTGTTTGATAGCATCTTCTGCTTGTTTGCGATCGCTAATGTCATTATTAATTTCGAGTTGGGCACAAGGCTTTCCTTCCCCATCGCGCTGTAATGTCCAGCGACTTGCTACAATAATCTGCCGACGATCGCTGGTGGTGTGCTGCACTTCTCCTTCCCAACTTCCCTGCTGGAAAAACTCTGCCCTTACGATTTCTAACGGTTTAGGAAAGGCTGTTTCCAAGCAGGTGTGAATGTACTCCCCGACTACTTGGGCTTTTGTCCAACCATAGAGCTTTTCTGCACCTTGGTTCCAGTATATGATGCGGTCATCCATATCCCGAATAATGATACCATCGCTGGCTAAGTCTAGTATTTCTAGGGTTTGACGGAGTGTTTGCTCGACTTTTTTGCGATCGCTAATATCTCGTGTTGTGGCGATGATTCCCAGGATATTACCCTTAGCATCCCGCCAAGGAGCTTTTGTAGTAAAAAAAGTCCCGGTGGTCTCACCATGAAAGACATCTTCCTCGTAACTCTCAGTGATTCCTGCTGCCATGAGTTGGCGATCTTTTGCCATAATTGCACGGGCCGTGTCAGGCGGCAGTAATTCCAAATCATCTTTGCCGATGATTTCCTCAATGGGCTTGCCTATGAAGTTTGCCAAATTGGAGTTAAGGGCAACATGACGACCTTCCCGATCTTTAACGACAATGAAGTCTGGTGTACTTTCCAAAATAGATTTGAGCAGTGCATTACGATCGCGCAACTCTGCTTCCATTTGTTTGCGATCGTTAATGTTTCGTGCTATGGCGATCAGGCCGATAATATTGCCCTGAGCGTCCCGCCAAGGGGCTTTTGTGGTTAAAAAAGAAGTATTCTCTTTACCATTGAAAACCTCTTCTTCGTAGCTTTCAGTAAGGCCTGCTTCCATGATCTGGCGGTCTTTTGCCATTATTGCAACGGCGGCCTCCGGGGGAAGGAGTTCCGAATCATCTTTACCGATAATTTCCTCAATGGATCTACCGTAAAAGGATTTTGCCACCTCGGAATTAAGGGCAACATATCGGCCTTCCCAGTCTTTAACAACAATTATGTCTGGCGTACTTTCCAAAATAGAGCTCAGCAAGACATTGCGATCGCGCAGCGCAGCTTGCTGTTGGCGCAGAGCTTCTTCTGCTTGCTTGCGATCGGTAATATCTGTATTAGCTCCAATCCATTCCCGAATTGAACCATCCGCGTTCAGAATTGGGACACCACGACAACTCATGTAGCGATATTCCCCGTCATAGCGACGCATACGAAATTCAACTTCATAGAGCGATCGATTAGCAACAGCAGTTGACCAGGCAGTGGCAATAGACGAGCGATCGTCTGGATGGATAGCGTTGAGCCCACCCCCTCCCTTGTAATCATCAAATGTCTGTCCTGTAAATGCACATAAAGTAGGTTGCTCGCTGGCCAATTCGCCCTCAGCATTAGCGATCCAAATAATTTGAGCGCTGGCTTCCATCAAAGAACGAAATCTTTCTTCACTTTGTTTCAGGACATCTTCTGCGATTTTGCGATCGCGAATATCCCGCGTAATAGTGGCAATTCCTATGGGTTCATTAGTCTCTGGATCTTTGATCAAAAATAGGGTGTAATCTACCGCGATGGGTTCACCTGTCACGAAATGTCTGAAGCGGAAATCACTCCGCCAACTTCCCTCTTGCATTATTGCAGGCATAATAAACTGCTGTACAAAGTCCAAATCTTCTGCCATGAAAAAGTCGTTCATGTGTTTGGTTTTGGCTTCGTCCAAACTGCTGAGTCCCACCAAATCCAGACCAGCCTGATTCACTAGCATCGGGCGACCATCCATTGAGGCAACGCCAATAAAGTCACGGCTGTTCTCGATCGTTGTAGCGAGCAATTGCCGTTCTTCCTCTGCTTTTTTGCGATCGCGAATATCCCGCGCAATAGTGGAGATAAACTCGACTTCACCCGCTGCGGTTTTGTGAACGATCAAAACCTGGGAGACTGGAATTTCTTCCCCATCGCATGACAAAAACAGAGTTTCACCAGTCCACCGGCCCTCTCGCAAGGCGGTGGGAATTACTTCGTTGTGGAATTTTGCCGTTGCTGAGGGAGCTAACACAGAATCTATACTAAACGAAGCTCGTGCTTCCTCTGGGGACATCCCCAGCATTTCCTGTCCGGCTTTGTTGAGATAGACGCTATGCCCTGTCGTATCAGAAACTCCTACTAAGTCGGAAGTTGCTTCCAAAATGGCCGTCAGTCGTGCCTGCTTTTGTTCTGCCCGCTTGCGATCGGTAATTTCAATCACAAGGGCACCAACACCAAAAACCAGGTCATTTTCATCCCGCAAAGGATAGTAAGATGCTTGCCAGTAGCGCAGGAGGCCCGGTTGTCTCGGAGTTTCACCCACTACTTCATAGTCGAGAATTGGCTTGCCCGTATCCAGAATTTCTTGCAAAATTGGTCCCAGATTCGCAGCCAATTCTGGCAGCACTTCACACAGCGACCTACCAATATGATCTGCCACACAAATGCCATTGATCTCGGCCATAGCTTCGTTAATTTGGACGTACCGGAGTTGGCGGTCTAAAATCATCAGTCCGGCATTCGCAGCAGCAAAAAAAGCCTCGAAGTGAGCCTGTCGCAATACCTCTGCTGTTGTGCTCTCTTGCTGTGGCGGTTGGGTTTTCTCTGGTGGGAATTTGCTCATGTTGGCTCGTGCATTTCAGCTTTTATTCTAGAACTTCTGTCCAATTGTGCGATCGCAAGGTTTTCGTTGCCTCCAATTTGGGTACTGAATAAAACGTTCAGTAGCGCGACTATTAGGCTTTCAATCTGCGAGATATGTATCCCTTGCGACACTATGTTTTTTAATTATTCGGATGTATCGCCAAGTATTTCTATTTCTCATCAATTCTATTGCTAATCAATCCTATCGGTAGAACATTGATGACAACTTAACCTAGGGAAGCATTTGTCAATCAGTAATTATGCTCAGCCTTTACTCAGGTTTTGGGTGGAGAACTTAGATTTGGGCGATCGAGCAATCATGTCTCGCGCCATATTTATGTCCACCTACCCTCAAATCGCCAATTTTCCACTCCTAAACAAGCAATATTTTAAGTAAAATTACGGATTGACAAATGCGATTAAGTTATATTTCGTCCCCCATATCGGTAGAATGCCAAGTATTCTTGAAACGTTATCAATTTTAGCTAGATCCGTTAAATTTTTACTTAGATAATACATAAAACGGACGCAACTGGCAGAGTAATAGCAATATCTCTCCCACCAGTTAAAGTCATTGTAATACTTGGATATTTGACTTGTCCACTTAAAGAGTCATTGAATAATCCCTGCTTAACTTGATAACGGGACTTCAAAAAAAAATAGTGGAGAGTATGATAAACTCGAATCGAGTTAATATTCACTAAAGTTACTAGAGCGCTTTAATAATAGATGAGTCGGCTCTCAGAACGCGAAAAAGTGGCACACTAACCCCAGGCCTGCGAAGACCAAGTATCCGAAAAATTGGCAATAGGGATAACTGCGTAGTATGAGGAACAACATCTCTATGTAACGACTTAAGTTTTTTTACCATAAAAATAGGTTAAAATTTATGATAACGAGTTCAGTATTTGATTTTTACATTGGGTACTGAGGACTTTATTTTTTACTCCTCTCCTTAAAAATGACCACACAAAAAACCTTATTCCCGGAATTTAAATTGAATACAATACCAGAAGAAGTGTTGACACAGATATCGCAAATATTTACAGCTACCCTATTTAAAATAGGTGACAATCCAGTATCCCTGCAGTCACTGGTAGAACTAATAGTGTTGTTTATGGCTATCCTTGTCATAGCACGCTCATTTACGAATTTCCTGAAGGAACGCTTGCTCGTCAGACTGGGAATTGACGAGGGAAACAGGGAAGCCATCGCAGTAATTATTGGGTATTTAATAGTAGCTTTGGGAGTAATAGTCGCCATCCAAAGCATCGGCTTCAACCTCGCTTCTTTTGCAGTAGTTGCGGGGGGATTGGGAGTCGGAATTGGCTTCGGAATCCAAGATTTAACAACTAATTTTGTCAGCGGCTTAACGCTGCTTTTAGACAGGCCGGTTAAAGTCGGAGACTTTGTGGAATTAGAAGGATTAATGGGAATCGTCAAAAAAATCTCGATTCGATCGACCATCATCCAAACTACTGAAGACTCTAGCGTCATTGTTCCCAACAGCAAAATGATTAGCAACAAAATTGTTAACTGGAGTTACGAAAATTCCCTACTCTGTCTGCGAGTTCCCGTAGAAGTAGCCGAGAATAGTAACCCCCTGTTAGTGACAGAAACTCTGTTAAATATTGCTTACGCAGAAGCTGGAGTATTGTACGAACCGAATCCGAAAGTATTGTTTGTCGAGTTTGGTGATGATAGTTTTAAATTTGAACTTTTAGTTTGGACGGACAAGCCGACTGAAAGAGAAATAATTAAAAGTTCTTTGAATTTTGCAATTGAATACAATTTCCGCCAGCATAAAATCGAATTTCCGTTCAATGACCGTGAAATTTATTTGCAAAATCCCGAAGTTCTGTTGTCCATGTTTAACAAAAAAGAAACTGCAATTGACCTCCCGAACAGTTACTCAGAAAATGAGCAAAAACCGCCTATTTTTGCAGAGAAACTGAAAAAGCCATCGTCGCTTAGCTGTTTGCTACGAGAGGTGGAATACTTTGAAAACCTGACTGACCTTGAATTGCGGCAATTGATTGAAGTTGGATACCGGAAACGGCTGCGATCGCAAGAATATTTGTTTCACGAAAACGACCCCGGAGATGCTTTTTACATGATTCTTTCAGGTTCAGTAGAAGTTTTTGTAGAAGCTATTGACAAACACCTGAATAACCTCGGCACTGGTCAGTTTTTCGGGGAACTTTCTTTGATGTTGGGAATTCCCAGAACTGCTTCGGTAAGAGCTTTGGAAGAAACAATTTTGTTTGCCATCAATAAAGAAGGTTTCCAGAAAGTTTTAACTGAACGACCGGATTTATCTGAACAGATTATTAAAGAAATAGTCAAACACAAAGAAGAACTCAGCGAGAGACAGCAATTATTGCGAGAAATGGAATTGGTAGATGCAGCAGAAGAGGATGAAAATCCTGTAGAATGGGTGAGAAAACGGCTAAAAGATATATTTACTGTTTGAAATAATTTCTATGACGCGATTTATTCACGATCTCTTTGCCAAAGAATACCTGGAGGAATTGCTGTCACCGCTCGGAACGGTTAATATCGGCCGCGATGTGACTTCAGAAGTCGGAGAAATCGATGTGTACTTCACTTTCTTCAATCTAAAATCTAAAATCTAAAATCTAAAATCGATCGATGCCCACAGCATCGAAAGCATTGGTAGATAGCTTTAATGCGATACCAGACACAGAGAATTGGATGCAGGGAATTTATTTCTTGGGGGAATCTTTGCGGACTGCAATTGTGGCGATTCACCAGTTGCCCGAAACTCCAGAAACTCTGTGGTTGAGGATTTTGGGCAAAGGGGGAGTGCAGCAAAGGGCTATTTCCCAATTAAGCGCTTTAGCAACAGACGATCCGTTGCGGATTATCGCGCTAGAATTGCTGTATCGGTTACAATCAAATTTATTGACATCCTCCCCGCCGTAAACGGTCGGGGATTCTAAACATCACTGTTTAGGCTTCCTCTTTCCACGACTCGACTTACATTGAGGAGTTGCCTCACCAATGCAGCGGTCGATGTCTCCAGAGGCGTTTAACGTTTCCGTGTGCCCCACGGTACGAAGTCCTAACTCAAGTATGTTGATTGCGGCATTCCAGTCACGTAAGAGTACAACACCGCAATGTTGGCAGCGGTGCGTTCTTTGACTCAAAGACTTTTTGACGATTTCCCCACAGTTAGAACAATTTTGCGAAGTGTAGTGCGGTGGTACAGCAACTGTTACCACTCCAAACACTTTGCCGAAATATTCCAACCATTGACGGAAAGCAGACCATGCAGCATCCGAAATAGATTTAGCTAGCTTTCTATTTTTGACCATATTTCGCACCTGCAAATCTTCGTAGGCAACCAAGTCGCTAGACTGGATTACGCATCTTGCCAATTTCACGGCAAAATCTTTACGTTGTCTACTTACTTTGAGGTGTTTTCTACTTAATCGGTTTCTTGCTTTGGCTTTATTTTTGGAGCCTTTTTTTGTTCTCGAAAGACGCCGATTCAGTCGTTTGAGAGCTTTCTCGGACTTTCTCAGATGACGCGGGTTTTCAATTGTTTGACCGTCTGAATCTGTGTAGAAGTGAGTCAAACCAACGTCCAAACCTAGTGTTTTACCAGTTGGCGTTCTCTTTTCTAGTCGTTCTTGGTCGATCAAAAACTGAACGTAGTAACCGTCGGCTCTACGAACAACACGCACGCGCTTAAGCTGCTTTAATTGGTAGAAGTGCAAGTCGCGAGTTCCCCACAACTTAAAACTTCCGGCTTCAAACCCATCAGTGAAAGTGATAGTACGTCTATCATCCGACAACTTATAGCCTGTTGTTTTATATTCAACAGAGTCGTGCGTCTGATGTTTTTTAAAACGCGGGAAGCCCTTTTTCCCTGGTGTGCTTTTTTTGCAGTTGTCGTAGAACCGCGCAATTGCAGACCAAGCTCTTTCGGCAGAAGCCTGACGCGCTTGAGAGTTGAGTTTAGCAGCCCAAGGAAATTCTTTGGCTAGGACAGCGCAGTAGGCGCTTAACTCGTACTTGCCGATTCCCAAGTTGTCGAGCCAGTATCTCAGACAGCTATTGCGAACGAAGCGAGCGGTGCGGATGGCTTCGTCTAGCCTCTCGTACTGTTGCTTCGTCCCCTCAAGTTTTGCCTCAAATACCAACATAGTTACGCTTGTCGTGTCAGCGTAAGTATAACACAGAAAGCCGTCCTACAAGGACGGGGCTTTAAACCCAATTATTTTAGTAACCGATGCGCCACAAGTATTAGAGCCAGAAGAGCGGGAGTTAATTATGGCCATTGCACCACTTTTTCAACAACAAATACAAGCAGCACAGCAACAAGCTAGAGAACAAGGACTAGAACAAGGACTAGAACAAGGACTAGAACAAGGCCGACAAGAACAACAGCGCTTAATATTAGGAATGAGAATTAAATAACTTGCATTTTTTGTAGGTTGGGTTGAGGAACGAAACCCAACCTACGAAGTTATTTAATCGACGATCCTTAGAAAACTTTCTGCGAGTTAGATTTGGAGAATTAAGTCCAAAAATGGCACTTTTTCTATCTCCAATATCCAAGTTGGCGGCGGCGGAATTTACAGTGCTGTTGCTGGCAATATCGATGTTAACAGTCGATGAATCTGGGCGGGAATCAGCAGTGAAATTGTTGGCTGAAAGTGTCTTGCAAATACGATCGCCTGAATTGGGCGATCTTCTGCCTGCTGCAGTTACTAATTTATTGGCATTGCCTGTGGCAGAATTGACATTGTTTGTAGAACAACTGCCGCAGTTATCGGCGGAGGAATTGAGGGAAAGGTTAGGAAAAACACCTGACTAAAACCTGCGATCGCAGCCATAAAGGGATCTCGCTCTTTATGGCATTTAAATGATTCTCGAAAAAAAATCCTAGATTTTGTCGCACTTAGGAATTGGACTCCGGCCCTAAAATCAAATGCAGCAGACCATCGATCAGTCGATCGCGCTCCATTGGGATAATCTCTTTACCGTGCATCATTTCCTGCATTAACTGAAAATATACCAAAGATCCGATAAAAATTCGCGCCGTTGCCTCCGGATCGGGCAATTTTAACTCTGGATGCGATGCCAAATATTCCGCTAGCCGCTCGATACCCGGTTTAGCTAAGTTTCTCACAAAAGTCTGCGCGAGCTGGGGAAAACGCCCTGACTCCGCAATCACTAACCTCACAAAATTGAGATATTCTGGTTCCTGGGTCGCCTGATCCAATATAGTTGTGGCAGCGAATCGCAGCGCTACGGCAGGTTCTTCATCCAGCACTGTAAAATGGACTTTTTTTCGCGCCAGTCGCTGTACCAAAGCCGCAAACAATCCCTCTTTATCTTGAAAATAGCTGTAAACCGTGGCTTTGGACACTCCCCCCGTCTTCGCTACCTTGTCCATACTCGTGCCCGCGTAGCCGTGGGCTAAAAATTCTTGCATCGCACCTTGCAGGATTTGCTCGGTTTTGTCACCTCCTGCTGCGTCTGGTTCGATCGGTTTTGTCCTTGCCATACCTTGCTTCTGTAATTTTTATTTGGGAGCTTGACATTATTCTACTGAACGGTTTAGTATTAAAAGACATCGTAACTAAACCGTTTAGTTTTATTTTCTCACAAAGAGGTATGTCATGGTACACCAACCAACAGCAGACAGCTTATCCTCAAATCCATCCCTAGTTAAAAAACTCCTAGTTGTGGCAGCAGTAGCAACCCTGGGGGCAGCGGGAACCACAGGCTACACGATCTGGCGATCGCGCATACCCGATCCGAACGCAGTAGCCGCAGCAGCAGCCGTCACAGCATCCCAATTAACAACAGTTACAGCCTTGGGACGACTCGAACCCAGAGGAGAAGTAATTAAAGTCTCCGCCTCCGGCGCGGCGGAAGGAAACCGGATCGATCGACTCTTAGTTAAAGAGGGAGACAGGGTGAAAACAGGCCAAGCGATCGCAATTTTGGATAGTCGCGATCGCCTGCAAGCCGCCCTCGACCAAGCTCAAGAACAAGTGCGCGTCGCCGAAGCAAACCTAGCAAAAGTCAAAGCTGGAGCCAAAAACGGCGAAATTCAAGCCCAGAAAGCGACTATTAGCCGTTTATCTGCCGATCGCAGCAACGAGATCGCAGCGCAACAGGCGATCGTCAGCCGCCTAGAAGTCGATCGCAGCACCGAAATCGCAGCGCAACAAGCCACAATTGCCCGCATCAGGGCCGAACAGCAAGGGGAAATTCAAACCCAAAAAGCCGCAATTGCCCGTCTACAAGCCGAACTCCGCAACGCCCAAAGCGAGGATCGGCGCTACTCCCAACTGTATAAACAGGGAGCAATTTCCGCCTCAACTAGCGACAGCAAAAGCCTCGCCGCCGAAACAACTCAACAGCAACTCAACGAAGGAAAGGCAAAACTAAATCAAATTCAGGAATCCCGCCAACAGCAAATTAACGAAGCCCAAGCCAAATTAAATCAAATTCAACAATCTCGCCAACAGCAAATTAACGAAGCGCAAGCCAAACTCAGCCAAGTTGAGCAATCTCGACAACAGCAGATTAATGAAGCCGTGGCAAATCTCGATCGCATCGCCGAAGTGCGTCCCGTTGACATAGCAGCAGCAGCCGCCGAAGTCAGTGCCGCCGCTTCAGCAGCCAAACAAGCCAAAGCCAATCTGGATCTAGCTTACATCCGTGCTCCCAGAGACGCCCAAGTCCTGAAAATTCATACGCATCCGGGGGAAAAAGTGGGAAACGACGGCATTGTCGAACTCGGACAAACTCGCGAGATGCTGGCTGTTGCGGAAATCTACGAAAGCGATGTGGACAAAGTACGCCTCGGACAAACCGCCAAAATTACTAGCGATGCTTTGACCGGCGAATTGCGGGGAACTGTCGAACATATTGGTTTGCAAGTGCAGCGGCAAAACATTGTTAACACCGATCCTTCTGCGAATATTGATAGTCGAATTGTGGAAGTAAAAGTGCGTTTGGATGCAGCTTCCAGCCAGAAAGTAGCGGGATTAACCAATTTGCAAGTCAAAGTGGCGATCGGGGAAATTAAGGATTAAGAATTTTTTAACCACAGAGAGCGCTGAGGACACAGAGGAAGAGAATAGAGAGATGAATCATTCTGACTTAATTATTAAAGATTAAGAATTGTTCCAACATCAGGTTGCTGTCTTTAATCCAAAATCCAAAATCTAAAATCTAAAATCCTATGATTGCACTAATCAAACCCTTAGAACAATTAAGACGCAGAACTTCCCTCGGATGGCTGCAACTGAGTCACGACAAAGGGCGAATGCTCGTTGCAGTAGCAGGAATTGCCTTTGCTGACGTTTTGATGTTCATGCAGTTGGGCTTTCAAAATGCGCTTTACACCAGCAATACGCGGCTGCAC
The DNA here is from genome assembly GCF_036705675.1 of Microcoleus sp. AT8-A3. Lineage (NCBI taxonomy): Bacteria > Bacillati > Cyanobacteriota > Cyanophyceae > Oscillatoriales > Microcoleaceae > Microcoleus > Microcoleus sp. AT8-A3. The sequence goes on along the minus strand of NZ_JAUBVD010000014.1, from coordinate 54,526 downwards.
CAAAGCTTGCAAACAGACTTAGTTTTGATTCACCCCCAAGCGCGAAATTTGATTAATTTGTCTTCCTTCCCCAGGCGCCGATTGTATCAAGCAATGAACGTACCGGGCGTGAAATCAGCCGAACCGCTTTACGTGAAAATTGCTAACTGGAAAAATCCCGAAACTCGGCGCGAAACGTCGCTGATGGTGGTGGGTTTCAATCCGAATCGCCCTGCGTTTGCGCTTCCCGAAGTTAACCAAAATTTGAACGCGATTAAATTGCCGGATACCGTGTTGTTCGATCGAGCTTCTAGGGGAGATTACCAAGGGACGATCGCGCAAATCGATCGAGGAAAAGCTGTTAAAGCTGAGGTAGAGCGGCGCACGATTAACGTCAGCGGTTTATTCACAGTTGGAGCATCTTTTGCCGCCGACGGTATTTTGATGACTAGCGATCAAAATTACCTGCGCCTGTTTGCGAGACAAAACGCCGCGAGTGTTAATGCCGGATTAATTCAACTGCAACCGGGTGCTGACCCCGTGGAAGTTCAACAAGTTTTAAAAGCATATTTGCCGCCGGATGTCAAGGTATTAACAAAACAAGAATTTATCGATTTTGAGAAAAACTATTGGGCTAAGAATACTGCGATCGGCTTTGTGTTTAATTTAGGCGTCGCGATGGGTTTTGTAGTAGGAGTAATTATTGTTTATCAAGTTCTCTCAACCGATGTCAGCGACCACATGGGAGAATACGCTACTTTCAAAGCGATGGGCTACCGCAATGTTTATTTACTGGGCATCGTTTTTGAACAAGCTCTAATTCTTTCTGTCCTCGGTTTTTTGCCAGGAGTAGGAGTTTCTTTCGGACTTTATTCTTTAACTCGCAAAGCTACAAACTTACCCCTTTATATGACGCTGCTTAGAGCATTTATAGTATTACTTTTGAACGTGATTATGTGTACTATTTCGGGAGCAATTGCCACTCGCAAGCTGCAATCAGCCGATCCAGCAGATATGTTTTAAGGGAAAATGAAGAATATCATGTCCTCACGATTAACCATAATATTCCGGTCGGAGCGGGTTTTTGAGATGGTCAATTATTGGCCGGTATTGTTGGTGAACCCGCCCCTACAAAAATCGAGGTCGCTCGACCGGACATGATATAAGTGAGTCTGAAGGACACTAAATCCGGGTTATAAAACACTTTATCATACTCGGTGATTGAAACCTTTCCTACACAAATGAAGTCCGCCTCCGCAGACTAAAAAATAAAGGGGTATTAAAGCTAAATTTGGTAGAAATTCCTGAGTGCCAACATATTTTTTGTCAACTTATTTTCTTCTTTTTACTCGGCTATTTAGGCGATGTAAGCGATGAATCATTCAATCTCAAACCTCAAACCAAGAAGTTATGAATTCTACTACTCTCGACCCGACAACCAACGCCTTACAGATTCCTTCACCTATAATTTCCGCGCACCAACTCGACCACTACTTCGGTCAAGGTCAACTGCGAAAACAGGTACTTTTTGACATTAATCTCGACATTAATGCAGGTGAAATCGTGCTGATGACGGGGCCTTCTGGTTCGGGAAAAACAACGCTTTTAACTTTGATTGGCGGGCTGAGATCCGGTCAATCGGGAAGTCTCAAAATTATCGGTCAAGAAATGTGCAAAGCGAGCGCAGACGAATTGGTAAAGGCGCGACGCAAAATTGGTTATATTTTTCAGGCGCACAACTTGCACCGCAGTTTGACGGCGCTACAAAACGTGCAGATGGGTTTGGAAGTTCACGGGAATTTGTCGCGTTCTCAAATGCGCGATCGCTCTGCAAAAATGCTAGAGTTAGTAGGACTGGAACAGCGGATTAACTATTATCCAGATGATTTGTCTGGAGGACAAAAACAAAGAGTTGCGATCGCCCGCGCTTTGGTCAGTCAACCGCAAATTGTTTTAGCTGACGAACCAACAGCCGCCCTGGACAGCAAATCCGGTCGCGAAGTGGTGAATTTGATGCAGCAACTTGCCAAAGAACAGGGTTGTACTATTCTGTTAGTAACCCACGATAACCGAATTTTGGATATTGCCGATCGCATCGTTCACATGGAAGATGGAAAATTAGCCTAATTTTTAAATTTCCGAAGAATAGACATCATATCTAATCCGTTGACATCGGAATTCTTATCTCTCTATTCTCTTTCTCTGTGTCCTCTGTGCCCTCTGTGGTTTAATCATTCCGATACAACCAGAATAGACATCACCCATAACTACCCCATTTTCAATTTTGGATGTCAAAATTTAATCCAAAATTGCCACACCCCAATCTAAACTCGTCCTGGGACTGTTCACTAATTGCTAACAACCAATCCTTGCCGGTAAATCCCCAAATTTTGCAGGTACATTGCTTCGAGTTTGGGCATCGACGATTCTACAGAACCGCCATAACGCCGAAAAGAAGGCCAGATGTAAGCGAGTTTTCTGACTGCTGGCTCCAATCGACCCGCTTCTATATCTTCTAATGCACCTTTTTCTCGGATTAACTCTATAGCCATCCAATCTTGATTTTGGGGGCTGAAATCGCGGACGCCAAATTTTTTGGCAAATCTGTCCCAAGTTGTGCTGAGAAACTGATATCGCCCCGCTGCGTCGGAACAGAGTTTTTTGCCGTAGCGACGGCCGCACCTCATTTCTCTGGGATGATCTTGAAAGCTGACAAATTTCGTGCCGGTGTACTGGGTGCGGTAGCCGTCGGGGCTAGCGGTTCCTTCGGCGGCTGCGATGGTGTCGAGAAAGGCTTTGACTCGACGTTCGGGGCTGATGTTATCGAGTCTGCTATCGAGTCTGGGCTCTGGTGAATTCTGGGTTGGAGTTTCGGGCGATCGATCGCGATCGATGTTATTCTCTCGTTTGTCTGGTGAGTCGATCGTCGCAACTTCCGGCAGCCGTTTCGGGGCGGGCGAGCTTCCTGCCGAGACCGATTGTCCCCACAGTCTCGGCGTCATTCTACCTAAGAAAAAGCACAAACAGATTAAGAAACCCCAAGAGAGTTGAAAACGAAGGCGTTTAGACCGATTCCGGCGCAGAACCGGCCACCGGTGAAGGGGGAGTGTTGCGGGCAAAATTTTCGTTTGCTGGCCGAAGGCGAACAGCGATTTCAGCGCTAGCAAGGTTTGCTGGTAGAAACGCGGTGGAAGTTTCCGAGCTCTCATCGCTGCTGCGAAAGTCTCGACATCAGTCAGAGTAACTTGTGCCAGCGGTTTTGCGACAAACACTCGAAAATGGTTGGCCGCCTGCCAGCTAAAGCGCCGGTTGCGGGGGGATTTGCGGTTTACCCACAGGCGAATTAGCTCCATGTCTGACATAGGGAGCAGGTGGCTTCCCAGATGTTTTGATGCGTACAAAAGTACCTCCTGATATCAGTTCAGGTTGAAATATCCCAGTTTGTGGACTTGAGATTGGTTTCACCTTTGAAATTGGGGACTGGCAAGGAAAAAAATCTCTTTCGGGGCGATCGCAAACTTCAAATTTTTCGGTCATCACCGAAGGGGAGCGACAGGGATCAAGATAAACTGGTTTCAACCATATCCAGTGATACTACTAAGTGTTCGCCCGGTCAAGTTCACGGGCAGATTTGGCGATGGGTTGAGTCTAAAATTTAGTGATTCCACAGGCCTCGCCCTCCCAACTGACATAGGTTTCAAGGTGCTGGCATTCGGCTGACTCAAAAGTGAGCGATCGCATTTTTTGTATCTAATATTAAGAATTCTGTCGGTGTTTGGACCCGGAGGATTCCTCAGCTTGAATGCTGAGCAAATTTTTGCGTTTTGCCAGCATCAGGGAACCGTAGCGGTTAGCCCAAACTTGAGTAAACTCAGCACCTAAGAAGAGAATCTGAGCTGAATAATTGATCCAAAGTAAGATAATCACGAACGAGCCAGCAGCACCGTAGGTAGAGGCAATACCGCTACCTCCTAGGTAAACTCCAATTAAGGATTTGCCGATCGTAAACAGCATTGAGGTGATGGCGGCGCCGATCCAAACATCATTCCAGGCAAGATGGACATCGGGCAAAACTTTGTAAATTAAAGCAAAAAGCAGCGTAACTACGCCAAAGGAGAGAGCAAAGTCCACAATCTGCCAAATACCCACTGGTAAGTGCAGCAAGCCGTTCAACCAAAAGCTGACGGCCGCTAAAACGGCGCTCAGGACTAAAGATACTAGCAGTAGAAAGCCTATGCCTAAAATCATTGCAAAAGACAATACGCGGTCTTGCAGAAATCCCCAGATCCCGCGTCCGGGAGGCGGTGAAACATTCCAAATAGTATTGAGGGCTTCTTTGAGATTAGTAAACACATTGGAAGCCCCCCACAAAAGTGTAGCGATACCGAGTAAAGTAGCAATCATTCCCGACTTTGGTTCGGAGGCTTTGAGGATGAGTTCTTGGATGGTTTCGGCGCCATCTTTGCCGATTAAACTTTGGAGTTGACCGACGATTTGACCTTGGGCTGCGTCTGCACCAAAGACTAAACCGGCGATCGCAATTACGATAATTAGCAGCGGGGCCAGGGAGAAGACTGTGTGATAGGCTAGGGCGGCTGCTAGGGTTGGCGCTCTATCTTCTTGCCATTGAGTAAAAGTTTCTTTGAGCAGGGATATGACTGTTTTTAATTTCACGGCATTTGGTTTCCTTATACTTAGAGTATAAAGAATTATACTAGGTTAAGAGTTTTTTAGCCTCAGCCACAAGATAGATTTATCGATTAGCAAATTCGGAAGATTATTTTTATGTCAGATTCCCACACAACTGTTAACAACACCGAGGTAAAACTGTCCAAAAAAGCAATTTCTTGGGCAAAAATTAGCGCATTAGTAGGGGTGGTCAATTTTTTGCTGGTGCTTTTTCATTTCAGTTACCTTCAGTTGCGCCCTGTTTATCAGAGCTATTTTCCGGGTTTAGTTAAAATTTATGACCCGATTAAAGGCATTGATTCGAGTTTAGCTAATCCCGAATATTTGAAAAGTGCTGACCAGTTTTGGCGAATAGATACGTTTTTTATTGGTTTTTTTGGGGCGGAATTTTTGATTAAAAGTTTGTTCCACACCCGCCGTAAACCGGGGGTAACTTGGTTTGATTTTGTGCTGAGGCGCTGGTACGAGGTGTTTCTGGTGATGCCGATTTGGCAGGGGTGGCGGATTCTGCCAGTATTGGTGCGGCTGCACAAGTCTGGTTTGGTGAATCTCGATCGCGTAGTTGCTCAAGTTACCTATGAACCGGTGGCTTATTTAGCCAATACGATGTCGGAATACATGATGGTGCGGTTTATCAATCAAGCTAAAAGTTCGATCAAACAGGGCGACGTGGCGCAGATGTTGCTGGCGCAGCAGCCGTACCTTCACGTCAATCAGGAAAATACGATCGAACAAATTACCAAACGGATTTTGGATCTGACAATTTACAAAGTTTTGCCACAGGTGCAACCGGATTTAGAAGAATTGCTGCACCACAATTTGGAAACAACAATCAAACAGTCTGATTTCTATCAAATCCTGCAAACTTTCTCTCCGATTAATATTTTGCCGACGGAGATGACTGAACAGCTAGCAAATTATTTAGCTCAAACTGCGGTGGATGTGGTAGCTACTACTTATGAAGACGATAAAGGTAGAAAAATTCTCGATAATTTCAGCCAAGAATTTAATCAAAGTTTACGGCGGGAATTGCAAGATGAGAAAACTCTCGCGGAATTGCAGTCGCTGCTGTCGGATTTGTTAGAAGAAGTGAAGTTGAATTACATTCAAGGCGGGTTGAAGTCCGATCCGGTGCAGACTTTTACGGAAATTAACTCGCTCCGGGGAGTAAGGGAGAGTTGATACTGCAATGAGTTCCGGTGTTGTGAATTAGATTCTTTTTTTTTACTCGCATCTTGCACCATTGTCAAGAACAGGCCGAAAAGCCTGTTCCACAAGAGATGAATTTTCTTGTGGAACAGGCCGAAAAGCCTGTTCCTAAAAAAGTAATTGAGAATGGTGCAATATCTCAGTTAAAACGAACCCCGAAGACGCCAAGGGCGCGAAGGAAGAGAAGAGAAAGAGTTCACAAGTTCTACGGGTAAGGTGTGCAATGCACACCTAGGAATATGGGTAGTGGGGATATCCGAAATGTCGGGGGATAAACCTATCTGAGTCCCAAGCTAAAATAAAAGCATGAACATAAAACATCTATCATATTAGATATCTATCTTGAACAACCTTACTTGCCTGGAAATAGAAGTAGCCCAAACAATGCTGAGTTTAGCAATGTTGGTGGGCTTAACACTTTTAATCGCCTTTTTTGTGGCGTCAGAACTAGCATTAGTATCAGCCGATCGCCATCAAATCCGCCAACTCGCCCACTTGCACGATCGCCCAACCGCCAAAACCGCCCAACTCGTCCACCAAGCTCAAAACAACATACCGCATTACCTGTCTGTGACCCAAACTGGCACAACAGCAGGGAGTTTGCTGTTGGGTTGGTTGGGTGAGGGAGCGACTGTACACTGGATTGAACCGTGGATCGACAAATTGCCGATCGGTCATTTTTCTGCCGTGCTGACTGCTCATTCGATCGCAGTTCCCGTAGCTTTTATCTTAGTAACTTACGTAGAAATAGTCTTAGGAGAACTAATCCCCAAAGTATTAGCAACCCACGCCCCAGAACGTACCGCTTTGCTGCTGATGCCGGCCCTCGAACTCTGCTCAAAATTACTGTGGCCGCTGCTAGTAATTCTCAACGGTACCGTGTGGCTGCTGACTGGTTGGATTACCAGTAAAGAGTCTCAACCGCTGGTGTCATCTTCCCAGGCAACTTTCGTTCAAAAAGATGCTCATTCGGCACTCATTTCTGGCCTATGGGAAGTGACAGCAGTTAACGAAAAACTAGGGTTAAACCTGCCAACTAACCAAGCTTACCAAACAATCGCCGGATTCGTGATCCACAATTTAGGTAAAATGCCCAATCAAGGCGATCGGCTATTGTGGGGCGAGTTAGAAATAGAAGCAGCAAATGTAGTAGAAGGCAGTTTAGAAACAGTGCTAGTGCGTCAGGTAACTCGCCCTTTGTTTGAGACTCAGCAGCCAGAACTTGTGTTAAATTGATCCTAAATCAGGCTTAAATACTTCCTCGATCTATGTATGTGAGGTTGTAATTAGTCGCTCAGTGCGACAATGTACCAGAAATCTGCAGATTGGATAAAGCACAGTTTATGAGGTGGATATGCTGAAAACACTTTGGGCTACTGTTCGACAAGGGAAAATAGAACTGCTGGAGTTATCAGAGTTACCCGAAGGGGCAAAAGTATTAGTAACAGTTTTACCTGATGAAGAAGCTGAGTTTTGGCTTCAAGCCAGTCAAACATCACTAGATACAGTTTGGGACAATACTGAGGATTCAGATATTGGCTTAATTTAACCTTTTCCAGATATATTCATAGCGCCTATAGACGCTTTTTAGTATTTCCTGGGAAACTTCTGTATCTTTGACACAGGTTATGATAGCGGAATCTTTACAATCCATATCGCCAAGAACATAAATTCTCAGATGTTTTGGAATAGCATTGTAAGCTTCTCGCAAGCTACTTTTATTTTCTTTTGTTGGGAATGTTAGGAATTTAGCAAAGGCTTGAACACAAGTATCTGCAACTGTTTGCTTTCCCTGAAGCTGAGCGATGGTATCTTCTACTTCTTTTACAAACTCATCAATCTCTATATAATAAAACTCTAAAGTCGAATTTCCGTAGTAGAGATGGTGACAGCTTATCCTCGCACCCTTGGGAACTTGGGTAACAACCCATCCCTCGGCAACTTTGGTTTTGAATTCCTCAAAGTTAACCCATTCCCAACAATCGATCATACCGTCTTCAAAAACTCGGATGATGGTTTGGTAGTAGTCGCCGTTGTGTATAAAGGCCGACAACCCTTTACCCCGAATTATTTCTCCATTTTCACCGTTTCTATATAATTGAAGCATTTCTTTTGCCCTTAACAATCAAGCGTATTCCAGTAGGGAAACGGCACTGCCGTCTCCTCTTACGGACACGGCGCCGTGCCCAAGGGGTGTCAACTTAAGGTAAAACCCATAGTCCGGCAAGGGTTGAAACCCCTGCCTCAAAGCGAAAGTCCTCTCAAAGAGGACTAATGAGTTAAGAATTCTTCTTCTCAGTCCTCTTTCAGAGGACTTTCGCTATTAGACAGGGAATTCATTCCCTGGCGGACTGCCGGGTGAGCGGGAGAACTGGCGGACTAAAAGCTTAAGTTGACACTAATGGGCAGTGCCGTTTCCCTACAGATATCGCCTACTCCGCCTTCGTTTACCCCACAGCCACCTTCACCGCACCCCCAACCAACTGCTCGTAATCCGCCAACAACCACGGAGGCAAACAAGTATTCGCATCCTGAACCCGCAACTGTCCAGGGCGACAATACAGCATCGCCGCCAACAAATTATTCACAGCTTTAGGCGCTCCAAACCCTTTACTCAACTCAACAACCAACGATTTAAAAAACTCGCGATCGCTCTCATTCAATGGCTCGTTAATAAACCCGCTGCCCAACATTGCTTTGTAACCCTTGCCAAAATCGCTCCGGTACAAAACTTCTACTTGTTCGCCGGAAACGCTCAGCCACAAATCGGCAATTTGCTTGCGAATCTGCCGCAAATCTGCTATTACCAATTCAGCCGTCGGGTCGATTTCATAAAGATTGACGGCAGCAGTTAATTGATTGAGAAACTGCGGCATATAATCTTGTTTGACAACTGTTTGTTCGGTTGTCGCAAATGCGCTCTCAAACACCTTTTCGTAATCTTCAAGCAACCACTGCGGCAAGCGGGTGCGAGCATCGGGAACCCGCATTTTACCCGGAACAAAATACAGCATCGCCCCCAGCAGAGCATTGATAGCTTGAGGCTGCACCAACCCTTTACTAATTTCAGTCAATCTCTGCAAAAATTTTTGTTCGGCTTCACTCATTGATTCTGCTTGCAAGCCACAGCTAAGTATTGCTTGATATCCCTTGCGAACCTCTCCTCGGTAAAAACTTTCGAGTTTCTCTGAAGGAAGAGTTAGCCAAAAATCTGCCATTTGTTTTCTGATTTGGCGGAGTTCCAAAACAACCGATTCGTCAGACGGATCGATGCGGTAAAGATTGACGCATCCTAACAGTTGATTCGCAAATTGCGGGGATTGAATATATTGAGCGAGCAAGTCAGAAGTGGACTCAGACTTGACGGTGGCTTCCATCTCAAAAACTTGTTCGTAATCCCCAATTAACCAGTGCGGCAAACGGTTGCGAGCGTCGGGAATTCGCATGGTTCCCGGCGGAAAATACAGCATCGCGGCAAGCAAGGCATTGACAGCTTTGGGATGCACTAATCCTTTGCTAATCTGGGTTAATTGCTGCAAAAATATTTGTTCGCTTTCGATCATCGGTTGACGTTGGAAATCGCTCTTTAGCAGGATTTTATAGCTGTTACCTGAAACGCTTTTGTAGGCGGTTTCGAGGTTTTCGGCGGGAAGGTTCAGCCAAAAATCAGCGATTTGTTTGCGGATTTGACGCAGTTCGGATATTGCTGAGATGTTTGATGAGTTTCTCTGATAAAGGTTGAGGGTGTTCGAGAGAATCTCGTCCAAAGCTGGCTGCTTGGGAATGCTATCCTGTAAGTTGCGCGATGCTTCCAGGTGGCTGCTTTGCCAGTTGCCAAAGAGTTCTTGGAATAATTTGCCGATCGCCCCAGAGTATGCAACACTGTCAAAACAAGCCGGATTAGCTTGCATTTTTTGCTGAATTTCCTGCCGTTTTTGCTGCCGCAATTGCGGGTTAGTGCCGAGGGTAACGGCTAGCTGAATGTAAGATGCTTCGCTATTGGCAATTAAATCAGGCATAGAGAGCGATCGTACCACCGCAGCCCCCATTCTCGATCGCAAAGTATCGCCATCCCTGACAACAGTGGGAAGTCCCACCTCTAACGGATCTACAAGCGAAGTAGTCCCCGCATAGGGATAGGAATCCAAATAAACATCTCCCAACTTCAAAACTTCTTTAACATCAGCACGGTTAGGAAAACTCTTCAACACCCGCAAACGATTACTCTCAATGCCATACTTAGCAAATACGGCTTTCATATTATTCACAAAAGCCCCCCCAGGATAATGATTAGTCCAGCTAGGGCCGAAGGGCATTAAAAACAGCACAGAATTAGGAACAGCCGCCATAATCTTTGCCCATGTTTCCCTTAACTCCGGCACTAGCTTATACAAGTTCGCACTCGAAATAAAGACCACCGATTCCTCGGAAATGCCGATACTATTTCTGGTGAAATTAATGTTAGGAGTGTAAGGTTCGAGGGTATAGCTAAAACAGCAGCCAGGCCCGTCAATAGTGGCTAATTGCTCGCGATAATGATTTTGTCCTTCAGGGGCAGGTTCCATCAATTTACCAGCAATGTAATAGTCAATGTGTCGCATTCCTGTGGTAATCGGAGAATTAAAACAGGTAGTTTGTACCCGCGCCAATCGATGCAGTGCTAGTAAACTAATGGGATGAGTAACCGCAGTAATATTGGTAGCAATCAGCAGAATATCTAAGTCATCAGCGCGGATTGTCTGAACTTGACTTGGCAAGTCATTAGACAGTTTAACCAGTCTATCAGCGCGACTCTGACAATACTGTTCTAGTTTATTCCCGTCGAGATTGAGAGCGTATAAAATAATTTCAAATTGCTCTCGATTCAGATATTCAAAAGCGGGTAACGTGGCGAAAGTTTCCGTCATCGCCCCGAAATGTTTAGTCAGGACACCCAGGCGAATTTTCTGCCTGTTTGCTGGTCTAGCCGGAAAAATGCAATCAATCGCAGCGCCACGATTTTTCATGGCATATTCAATAATATCTGCCCGCTTTGTGTAGATATCCTTGAGATTTTTATTATTGAAGTACAGAGGAATAAAGTTAGCATTTTGAGTGAAAAACCAGGCGATATCCTGCCACACTTGTGAGTTTGGGTTTTTGAAGATATTGCTATGCAAATAACTGACCCATCCCTGGACATACCGGCAATAATTATCAGCCTCTCCTATTTCTTGAAATAGAGTAGGCGCGGCAAACATAAATTTGAGATAGTCGTTGACAAACCAATTAGGTATAGCTGCCTTTTCATAGTTCAGCAGTAACTGATCTGCACGACGATAGAGGGCCGCTGCTAGTAGGTAGTTAATGTCTTTGGGAGTTTGAATTCCCTGGGAGAGATGTGCTGCTAGTCGATCGATAACAGTCTTTTCGGCATCTGTCAGCGCTTCATCTTTGATATTGCTGTTTAGCAGTAGCTGATGCGCCTTACCTGCATCACCGCCATAGGCATTTGCCAGTTGTTCTGCGGGCAGATTCAGCCAATAATTGGCAAGTTGCTGCCGGGATTGGCGGAGGTTAGCGAGGTTTACTTCATTAGCTTGGTCTTTTTGATACTCTCCCACATATTGGGACAGCAAAGTTAAAAATTGTTCCGGTTTGTTAACTTCAACTAATTCATTAGCTATTAAATTGCCGTGTTGCTGCAAAATTTGCTGTGACCAACGCACTTCTTCTGGTTTGTAAAGTTGAGAGTGGAGGTGAATAATTGTGGCTCTCATTAAGTCTAGTTTTGGGCGATCGCCAGCCATTTTTTGGGTTCTGCTAGATCCGTCGCCGTGCTGCCTGTAATAGAGGTAAGGCTTAGGTAATCGATCGCCTAACCAGCCTTTTTCATAGGCAGAAATCCAAAATTCCCAATCTTCGCATCCCAGCTTCATTACTTTTTTCAAGCCGCCTACTTGCTCGTAAATCTCCCTTCTAAATAGGGAAGTAGCAGGGGCTTGATTGTCTCTCAAAAATCGATTAGTATCAAAGTCACCGTGAACAACTAAATCGCAATTTGCTCCGAAGTGCTGCACATCTGTATAGACAAAACCCACCTTTGGTTTTGCTAATAAAATTTCCACGCACTCCTCTAGAAATTTGGGATGAAGTTTATCATCCGCATCTAGGAATAAAATAAACTTTCCTGACGACTGCTGAACGCCAACATTTCTCGAATCAGCGGGTCCCGTGTTGGGTTTATCTATGAGGCGAAGCGATTTTTGAGGATACAGTTTAATTAAATAATTGGCGAAGTTGCTGGTATCATCAGTGCTGCCATCATTGACAATTATGCACTCCCAGTTTGGATAAGTTTGACTGACAACACTTTCAACAGCTTCTCTGAGTAAAGTTGCGTGGTTGTAGCAGGGGATAATGACGCTGACGAGTGTTTCTGCGGAGGTGCGGTAGGGCATGGCATTTAGCTGTGATGGAGTGATGGAAACAGGTACTGTAATGGCTGGTTTTACACCTCGGCGGGTGATCCCATATTCACCCCATATTTGCCGAGTTTCTTGCTGCGATATTGGCGATGAATGTTCCAAACCTTGTGGATTTTCGCAGTACAAGCCGAGAATTTCTGGCAAGTGGACAATATTTTCGCTTTTGCCAATCCGCAGCCAAAATTCGTAATCGCCAGCAGCCGTAAATTCGGTTCGGAAATAGCCGTATTTTTCGTGCAGCGATTTTCTCCACATCGGTTGGGAACCAATAATGCAGCGCCGTTCGAGTTCGCTGTAGTCAAAGGCTGGCCAATTCCAACGCTTTTCTGCTTGGGTTTTTGCAAAAGTATCGTTCGCTGTGTTGGTGATTAATTGGTCAGCATAAACCAGACTTACTGGGGAATTTTCATCCAAGTATTTCGCCATGAATTCTAGGGCATCGGGGCGGTGTCTGTCATCGGTGTTAGCATTAGTTATGTAAGCTCCGCGCGACATCTTAATGCCTCGATTCCAGGCTGCATATAATGTTTCGCGGTCAGAAGTGCGATCGTACACAATATTCGGATATTTCGCTTGAAATTCCCGCACAACAGACTGTTCGTTTTCTTGGGAACCGCTGTCAATTACTATGATTTCGAGTTGGCCTTGTTTGTACAGCGTTTGCTCTACCAAGTCCTGCAAGCAGCCGCGGATAAATTTTTCGGAATTGTAAGTAGAAACGATAGCAGATACTTTAAAAGCGGACGGGACAGGCTGGGAGTTCTCACCATTCCCGAATTCCCTCTGCAAAGCTGCATCAGTTTGCTGTTGAACGGAAGCATTCTCCGAATGTGCGCGATCGGCTACTTGAACCAAAGCTGAACTAACAATTGCAGCCATTTTCGACCAGGAAAACTTCTTAGCTTGCTCTAAACCCGCCGCAATTAATGAGTTGCGGACACCGGGATTCTGTATTTCCCGCAAAGCATTGACAAGCCCAATAACATCATCTCCATTTACATAAACCGCTGCTTTTCCTGCTACTTCAGGAATCGAACCGTTTGGACAGGTGATGACTGGACAACCGCAAGCCATTGCCTCAAGGACTGGCAACCCAAAGCCTTCATATTTCGACGGATAAACTAACACTGAAGCACCAGAATAAGCAGCTCTCAGTTCGCTGTCGCTTAGTTGCAGCGTGTGGACAGTATTCCCAGAACAGTACAATTTCAACTCTGGTTCTAATGCAGGTTTGCCACCTGCACAGACTATATCAAAGTCAAACTTGTTGGCAAGTTGAGAAAAGGCTTTGAAGAATAATATTCCGTTCTTGTAACCATGCCAGCCTACCCTTTCGCCTACCAAAAGAAAATAGGGCTTGGTAATGCTGTATTTTGACTTAAAGCCTGAAATTTCTTCTCTATCGGATGGCGAAAAATTGGCATCAATGCCACAGTGCGCTACAGCGACCGAATTTGAAGAAATCTGCGGAAAAACCTTTACTAAATCGCGGGCTGTATTTTCGGAAATGGTGATGTAGGCCGAGGCGTGGCGGATACCGCAATGCTTTTCTCTCCACTCGGAATGACCAATATTTTGCCCCATCAACTCTGGGATCATGTCATAAGCCATGAAGACCGATCGCGTTGACAAAGGCGTTGTATAATAAGTAGAAATAAATAAATCGGCTTTTTCTTCATCGCAGATTTGTTGGAGCATTTGGCGGTCAGCATCGGTTTGGCTGTAGTCGTAGCGAGCTACATTCCGGTACTGAATGCCGGGAATTTTGGGGGCGGTTCCCGCTCTGTCAAGAACTATAATTTGTTTGGCAAAACCATTTTCTGCCCAGTTTTCTAGCAGCGATTTCCAGACGCGACCAATGCCCGTGCTGTTGAGCTGAAAAAATACGCCGTCTATCACAATTTTTCTACTTGTTTTAGTAGGAGGCATGGCTGCGGGAGTTATCATTGATTTGCGGTTCTCTCTGTCTGCGATTTTTCTCAGGGCTTCCTCGTAATCCTGTTGGAGTAATGAGGGTTTTTTCAATTCCGGCTCTTTGTAAGATGATAAGCTATGAAAAAGTTGAGGCTGAATTTTCTTGTCTGAAAAAATATGCAAAGAATCGCCGTTAGAGTAAAAGTTTAAATTAAATTTTTCGGCAATTATCGAGAGTGCCTTGCTGGTATAAATAGAAATGTGCTGACCTTCATCTAGCGCATAGTACCACCATTCGCTGGGCTTGGGATTGTTGGCTGGCAGCAGTTTGGTACTGAATAAAATATTGCGGGAAAATTTGAAGATTTTTTGGATCTCCTCCAGCGGCTTAACAAAATGCTCAAATACTTCAAAAGCTGTCACTAATTCGTAGCTGTAGCTGCTGTTTTCGTCTGCCTCAAATCCTTGAGATAATATATTTTTACAATATTTATCGTACCAATAAAAATCAAATCCAAAATCTCTCATCATCCGAACAAATACACCGTAGCCACCTCCATAATCTAAAAACTTAGCCTGGTGATTAAATAAATTAAAAATAATATTATTGGCGGCGTTTGAGAACATCGTGCTTCTCGATAACATTCCCACGTCGCTGCTAGCTATGGCTTCTGAATAAGCCTCCTCAAGCCAGTAGGGTTCTTCCGTTTGAACAAAGCCGCAATTTGAGCATTGAAAATACTCGACGTTATATTTTTTTAGTACCCTAGCTGCAGCAAAGGTGTTGGTTGGAAAATCACAAATATTGCATTTCATTTTAATTATTTAAACTTACAAATTTATTCAAGTAACTGCCTGTGTTGGAATGCCGAATATTTATGAGACTTAACTAAGTTTATAATAGTCCTAAGTGATTGCAGTGCGATCGGCTAGACTGTTTTTATGCTGACGATTGAACTCTTCGGACGGTTCCTCAAGGGTTTACCATATGGCTTGTGAATAAACAGGAACATTCCACAACAATATAGCCCTGACTCAGATATCTTATCAGGAATCAGCTCCCTAAAAATTACTGCGACTAAAGGCTTGACAATTTTTTATTTATGGTATAGGTAACTCGTGATTGCAGCACCCGCATCTCCTGACGACGCCCAGGGCTGTTCCGTTCCCACGACCTCACCTGAGACCGCCGCAGCATGGCCGGGAATCCTCACCACACAAAAACAAGTTACAATTACGTTAAGATTGATGAACATAAATAAAAAATCCCAAATCACAGGGACTAAAAATTAGGAGGATCGACCTCGGTGAATAAACGCTGGAGAAACGCTGGCCTGTACGCACTGCTGGCTATTGTAGTCATTGCCTTAGCAACGGCATTTTTTGACAAACAGCCCCCAAGTAGGGAAGTTTGGAAGTACAGTCAATTCATTCAGGAAGTCGAAGGCAAGAGAGTAGACAAAATAAATATCAGTTCCGATCGCAGCAAAGCCCTGGTCACAGCCCAGGACGGCAACAAGGTACTCGTTAACCTGCCCAACGACCCCGAACTGATCAACATCCTGACCAAAAATAACGTAGATATTTCAGTTCTGCCCCAAAGCGACGAAGGCTTCTGGGTAAAAGCCCTCAGCAGCCTGTTCTTCCCGATCTTGCTCTTGGTGGGACTGTTTTTCCTGGTGCGGCGCGCCCAAAACGGGCCCGGCAACCAAGCCATGAACTTCGGCAAATCCAAAGCTAGAGTCCAAATGGAGCCACAAACTCAGGTGACTTTCGGCGACGTAGCGGGCATCGAACAAGCCAAGCTAGAGCTCGCAGAAGTCGTGGACTTCCTGAAAAATGCCGATCGCTTCACCGCAGTCGGAGCAAAAATCCCCAAAGGCGTGCTGCTGGTGGGCCCTCCCGGAACAGGCAAAACCCTGCTCGCAAAAGCAGTGGCTGGAGAAGCAGGCGTTCCCTTCTTCTCGATTTCCGGTTCAGAATTTGTGGAAATGTTCGTGGGTGTCGGTGCTTCCCGCGTCCGCGACTTGTTTGAACAAGCTAAATCGAACGCTCCTTGTATCGTATTCATCGATGAAATTGACGCCGTAGGCCGCCAGCGGGGAGCTGGTTTGGGCGGTGGTAACGACGAACGGGAACAAACCCTGAACCAGTTGCTGACAGAAATGGACGGCTTTGAGGGTAATACTGGCATCATTTTGATTGCTGCTACGAACCGCCCCGACGTGCTCGATGCGGCGCTGCTGCGTCCGGGTCGCTTCGATCGCCAAGTTGTGGTCGATCGCCCCGACTTCGGAGGCCGCCTAGAAATTCTCAACGTTCACGCCCGCGGCAAAACTTTGTCGAAAGACGTGGACTTGGAAAAAATCGCCCGCCGGACACCCGGTTTCACCGGTGCGGATTTGTCCAACCTACTCAACGAAGCAGCAATTTTAGCCGCCCGCCGCAACTTGACCGAAGTCTCGATGGATGAAGTCAACGACGCGATCGACCGCGTGCTCGCTGGCCCAGAAAAGAAAGACCGCGTGATGAGCGAAAAGCGCAAAACTTTGGTAGCTTACCACGAAGCCGGTCACGCTTTAGTCGGCGCGCTGATGCCCGATTATGACCCCGTGCAGAAAATTAGCATTATCCCCCGCGGCCGCGCTGGCGGTTTGACTTGGTTCACACCCAGCGAAGATCGGATGGATTCTGGCTTGTATTCTCGGTCTTACTTGCAAAATCAAATGGCGGTAGCTTTGGGCGGCCGCATTGCTGAAGAAATTGTCTTCGGCGAAGAAGAAGTAACAACCGGTGCGTCGAACGACTTGCAACAAGTAGCCAGAGTAGCGCGCCAAATGGTGACTCGCTTCGGAATGAGCGATCGGCTAGGCCCTGTAGCTCTCGGTCGCCAACAAGGCAATATGTTCATGGGTCGCGATATCATGGCCGAACGCGATTTCTCTGAAGAAACCGCAGCGACGATCGACGATGAAGTGCGTTTGTTGGTAGAGCAAGCTTACCGTCGCGCTAAAGATGTACTCGTCGGCAACCGCCACGTCCTTAATGCTTTGGCAGATATGCTAGTTGAAAAGGAAACTGTGGATGCGGATGAATTGCAAAATTTGTTAGCTAATAGCGATGTGAAAATGGCGACGATCGCCTAATCAATTTTGGATTTGGGATTTTGGATTTTAGATTAAATCTAAAGTTTGAAATCGATAATGGGGGTGATTCTGGGATTGTCTGGAATCGCCCCGATTTTTTTATGAGTGCGATCGATCGATTTTAGATTTTAAATTTTGGATTTTAGATTAAATCTAAAGAATGATATTATGTCCGGTCGCTTCGCCCGAAATCAGGTAGGGGCGGGTTCACCAATAATATCGGCCAATAATTGACAATCTCAAAAACCCGCCCGGCCGGGATATTACGGTCAATCGATCGGACATGATATCAGACATTCAGCATACCTTTTTCCAGCAGCTAGCGCTTAAATTCTTCCCAGAGAAATCTTGGTTCATCTTTTCTAGATTCAATAATCACACAGTCCTCAACATCCTCCCAGATATCGTCTGGGTACTGGAAGTCAAGCAGCACCACGACTTTTTAGCCTTGAGACTCAACTAATATCAAATCCGTATTATTCATCTCTCTCTTCCCTTTCTCTGTATCCTCTGTGTCCTCTGTGGTTTCATCATTCCGATACAACAGGAATTGATATAAAAACTGAAAATCTGTCGGTTCGCCGCATTCAGCCAGCACGTCAGCTCAAAAATCTCTGTGATTTTTGAGGTCAACAATTGCAGCGGTTTTGTTGCCTAGATTGTCCGTTAAAAATTGAACGCCGCACATATTGTAAATTGCCATATATCGAAGTTAGCAACCTGTATTAAAATTAGATGCGAGTCACAATCATATGAGTTTACAATTTGGGAGCCTTCCCAAATCTAAAATCTAAAATCTAAAATCTAAAATTGTATGAATGATCAATCTTGGTTGACACTACTAAAAAAACACCGGGCGATCGCAGTCATCCGTTCCTCCGAAAAAGAACTCGCTCGGCAGATGGCATCATCGGTAGCAGCAGGAGGAATCCAGTTTATTGAAATTACTTGGAATACCCACAAATCTGCTGAATTAATTGCCGAACTCCGCTCCGAATTCCCTAGTTTTAGTATTGGCACCGGCACTTTATTAAACTTAGAAGAGTTGCAACAAGCAATAGACTGCGGCGCTCAATTTCTGTTTACTCCGCACACCGATTTAGCTATGATTAAAACAGCCGTTGACGCCGGAGTGCCGATCGTCCCCGGTGCTTTTTCTCCCACGGAAATTGTAACCGCGTGGCAAGCAGGCGCTACCTGCGTTAAAGTGTTTCCGATATCGGCTTTGGGAGGCGCGGCTTACCTGAAAAGCCTGCAAGGCCCCCTGGGAAACATTCCTTTAATTCCCACTGGCGGGGTGACGCTGGAAAATGCGAAAGTATTTATTGACGCCGGGGCGATCGCCGTTGGTTTAGCCGGAGACTTATTTCCTAAACACTTAGTGGAAAATAGCGATTGGCGGGCGATCGTCCAAATTGCCCAAACTCTCTCCCAAAACTTAACAACTTGTTAAGCCCTGTTTCCAAATCCAACATTTCAAATCTAAAATCTAAAATAGGACAAGCCAATCTAAAATCTAAAATCTAAAATCTAAAATAGTACGAGGTGTGAGAAATGAACAGCATTATCAACTCAACTTACTTCCGCCGCGCTGGAACTTTCTGTGCCGGCTGCGCCCTCACTTTTGCTGCATTCTGCGGCGGTTCAATGACCGCATTTGCCAGCGAACAGCACAACATAATTGCAAATAAAATTATGCTGTTGCAGCAATCCAGCGAACGCTGGATTGAAATAGATTTGTCAAGACAAAGGTTAATAGCTTGGGAAGGAAATACACCAGTTTACGCGGTAATTATTTCCAGCGGCAAATCATCGACTCCCACCCGCACGGGAACCTTTGCCGTTCAAACCAAACACCGCGTTACTAGAATGACTGGGGATGACTACGACGTGCCCGACGTTCCCTATACAATGTATTACGACGGAGGCATGGCAATTCACGGCGCTTACTGGCACAATTTGTTTGGCAATCCCGTTACTCACGGCTGCACAAATGTAGCTGTCAATCATGCTAAATGGCTATTTGAATGGGCTTCGGTGGGAACACCCGTGGTGGTGCACAAATCTCAGGTTTAGGGAATTGGGCATAGTCGAACATTATTAGAACTGATGCACCGGTGGTCAGAAACCGGGTTTTTTTGGGAAATACTGCGTTACAGCCGTAGATTCGGTCAAAAACCCGGTTTCTTCGATCGGATTTCATCAGTTGTGGTTTTTTTTAGCTTGCTTACTTCATTACTGCCTTCAAGCACAATCCCAATTATATAAAACCTCACTAAAATCTAATTCTCTGAGTGCTGATTCATCAATAAAAAAGTTACCTACACCAGTGTCTCCCCACATGATATCTACTGTCTCATTGCAATCGGTATCCATTTGCAATATAAGAATGTCTAGCTTTGGTTTTTGCTCGGAGTTACTACTATATTTTCTTACGTCCTCTTGTGTAAAATCAGGATAACCACCTATTTTATGACCTCGAAAAGATGATATGTCTTGGTACTCAAGGTAAATTTTATGCTCGGTGGTAAAAAACTCATCAATTTCTCCTAAAAGTTGGGTAAATTGGCGGTCACTGATACTAATCGGCGCATATTTTTTAGTAAATTGCAAGTTGCAGCAGCCATGCACGGGAAAATATTCTGGTTCCGGCAAAAAATCATAATTGGTAATAATGTTTTCAACTTTGAAGTCGGGCTGAGGAAAATACATTATTTTGAATCTGTCTTCGATTGTATGATTATCTGCATTAGCAGAATTGTCCAAATTTAAACCATATAGGTCATCGTCAGCTATATAGAACTGTAAGATACCCCGATCGGGAAAACCATCTAAAGGCGGTATTTCATCAAAGTTGAGTTGCGCTAGCAAAAATAAATATTTACCGTCACAAGTTTTGGGATATTCAAAGCCTTTAGGTAAATAGGGCAATCCCCCAAATTTACTCTGCCACCAATTAACGTCATCATTATTCTGGGTTTGAATTTCGATGTAAGGTTTAATGGTAGCTTCGATTCTGTCGCGATACTTTTCTAGTTCTGGAGAGAGTGAACATTCTAGTTTGTAGTTCATCTGCTTTTAATAATTTTAGTCTTGGACACACTCCATCAAAGAAACCGGGTTTTTCACTTAATCGGCGGGCTGCAACGAATGATTTTCCTAAAAAACCCGGTTTCTGAGCTCCTATGCGTTCAGGAATGCTTAACTTAGCTGCACCACGGGTTTATCCTCTAACAAAGTTTCATTTGTCAGCAAATCTTCCACGGTAATTCGTAAAAAGCGCTGTTCGTCAACGCGGAAGAAGATTTTGATGCGATCGCTCCCCGGATACCCAGGCGGCGTCAATTGCGCGATGCTGCGGGCTCCTTCTTTATCATTTAAGGGCTGTACCGATGTTTGGCCCGCGAGTTGGCGAGTAATTAGTCTGTCGCCATCAAAATATATCTCCGTGCCGCCAGTTTCCGCTCCCAATTCGCCGATAATTAATTCTATACTTGGCTGACTTTCTAAAGAAGCCCCCAAGACTAATTCTACCGGTTCGCTCATCGGATAAGACTGGCCGGATTTAATTAAACTGTGCCAACTGTGGCAATTGTCGCGGCGGTTCCAGTAGCGAATTCCGTAACTGTGATAGAGAAAATCTTTGATTTCTATGCCTTGACTCAGTTGCAGAGCACCTTGGGCGATCGCCTCAAAGGGTTTGTCGCAGCGAATTTTTGTCGGCTCGAAATATTGCTGCACCCAACGCTGAACAGCGGGAATTTGTACAGTACCGCCAACTAGCAAAACTGCGTCGATGTCGCCAATTTCTAAGCCTTGGCGCCGCGCTTGCTGCAATACTTGATTCATGCACTCGTCGAGTTTGTCAAAAAACTGATGTTCACCGAGGATAGATTCAAAACGAGATCGATCTAATTCTAATTCGTAACTCTCAAAATTTTCATCATCAAAATAAACCTCAACTGCCTGATTTACTAAAGATAACTGAATCTTTAACCGTTCTGCCAATCTCGTTGTAATCGGAGATTTTGCCAGCCCTTTTGTTTGAACAAAATAGTCAACTAGCCAATTATCAATATCAGAACCGCCTAAATTTTGTCCGGCTTTAGCCAAAACCCGGGCAACTTTTGTTTTTTGCGCTGAAGATTCAGCTAATAGCTTTTCGCCCCACTTGAGAATAAAACCGAGGGGCTTTTTGTTGGAGGAAGCGTCCAAACGCACCAAAGAAAGGTCGAGAGTTCCGCCGCCGAAATCAATGACTAACAGATTTTCGCGATCGGCTAAACCGTAACCCAAAGCAGCCGCCGTAGGTTCGTCCAGCATCCGCACCTGTTCTACTTGCAGAGATTGAGACACTTTGCCCAACCAATGGCGGTAAGCTTCAAAACTATCTACCGGCACTGTAAAAATCAAAGAGTCGATCGGCAAAGGCACTTCGCGAATTGAGTTTACAATTTGGCTCAAATACCACTCGCCTACTTGTTCAAAAGTAATTAGTTGCCCGTCAAATTCTGGCACAAAACCCTGAACAGAAGTGCCAATTCCCCGCTTGAAATTGCGAAAAAACCGAGAATCTCCGCTCAAATCCAGACCTTTGTCGCGGACTTGCTGACCGAGTATTACTTTATTTGCAGCAGCGTCCTCAACGTAGAGTAAACTCGGAATTAGGGGCGGATTTTGAGCCGAGATTGCCGACAATCCCGGTAATTTTAAAGTTTCGGGCTGCTGGAGGACTTGATTCCAGCGAGCGACGACGGTGTTGCTAGTTCCAAAATCAATTGCGATCGTCATTCAGCCAAAATACACAGCTACTAGGGATTAGATTATAATATGGTATTTGGAGCGGCAAAGACCAACATAATATTATGACTCAATCCACTTTCTTTGAAACCGAGAACGAAGAGCCTGTACAGGGAATTACTGAAATTGCAGTATGCGGCTACAAGTCTATTTACGAAGAGTGCCAGATTGAAGTGCGATCGCTGACAATTCTAGCCGGTGCCAACAGTTCTGGTAAGTCTAGCATCATGCAGCCACTATTGCTGATGAAGCAAACGCTAGAAGCCCCTTACGACCCAGGTGGTTTGAAACTTGACGGGCCTAATGTTAAATTTACATCAGCAGAACAGGTATTGTCTAAACTTTCTCCAGAAAAATACAGGGATGAGTTTTCTCTCAGGCTGAATATAGACACAGATAATTTTTTTATCAGCTTATTCAGAAAGCAGCCAAAGCACGGGATTAAAGTTGTTAAAGCGACTTACTGTATTCCTTATTACGATGGTGAAAATATTACTATATTTCCCGGAATGCAGCATCAAGAATTGTTGAAAACTATTTCCGAATATCTGGCTGAAACTTACAATTTATTGTTAGATAATAACTCCTACGAAGAACCGCCATTATTGAGTGTGAGTAATGTCCGATGTTTTCTAGATTTGAAATTTGGCGACAGTCAGTTTGATTCACTCTATTCGGCGAATTTCCCCAAACATATTCGCCGCATAGTCCACGTTCCCGGGTTGAGAGGCAATCCAGGACGCACCTACAATACCGCAGGAGTTGGCAGTGAATTTCCGGGTCTTTTTGAAAATTATGTTGCTAGTATAGTTAATTACTGGCAAGAAACAAAAGACGAGCGACTGATAAAATTGGGTCAAGCTTTTGAGTTATTAGGACTTAACTGGAAAGTTGAAGCCAGACAGATTAATGACGTACAAATTGAACTGCTAGTAGGTCGTTTATCCCGCAGCGGGAGTGCAAGCGATACTGTTAGTATTGCTGATGTTGGCTTGGGAGTATCGCAAACCTTGCCTGTTTTAGTTGCTTTGCTTGTAGCAGAACCAGGACAATTAGTTTATCTAGAACAGCCGGAAATTCACTTGCATCCTCGCGCTCAAGTTGCTTTAGCACAAATCTTAGTGGATTCTGCAAATAGAGGTGTGCGAGTAGTTCTAGAAACTCACAGCGAATTGCTGCTTTTAGCAGTTCAATCGTTAGTTGCCGAGGGTAAAATACTACCGGATTTAGTAAAACTTCACTGGTTTAAACGGCGCGACGATGGTGTTACAGAAGTCACCAGTGCCGATTTAGACGAGACGGGAGCTTTTGGAGAGTGGCCTGAAGATTTGGGCGATGTTTCTTTGCATCTAGAAAGCCGCTATTTGGATGCAGCAGAAGCTGTTTTGTGGAAGCGTTAATATGGCAGATAAAGTTTCTAAACGCCTGGTAATAGATGCTTCTGTTGCGCGTGCTACTGGTAGAGAAGATGCAACCTATCCCACATCGGTTTACTGTCGGAAATTTCTCCAAGCTGTCTTGGATCTTTCTCACCGAATTGTGATGACTCCAGATATTAGAGATGAGTGGAACAAACATCAATCAAAATTTGCTCGTAAATGGCGGTCCCAGATGGTGGCCAAGAATAAATTATGTTTCTTCGATATCGAGGTAGATAATGATTTGTGGTGTCAAGTTGAAGCAATAGCCGAGAGCGATAAAGAGCGGGAAGTAATGGTTAAAGATTTGCGCTTGGTGGAAGCTGCGATCGCTACAGATCGCACAGTAATTTCACTTGATAACAAAGTGAGACAATGTTTTGCTAAAGTAGCAGTAGATGTTGATCCGCTAAAAGATATTATATGGGTAAACCCAGCCCAAATAGCAGAAAAACCCCTTGATTGGCTGCAAAATGGTGCTGAACCTGAAATAGAACGATCGCTCGGATTTCAGAAAGCAGACAACTGAGTAGATTTAGAGTAATGCCGGGTTAGTAGGATCGTCCGTGCGATCGCCATTTTACCAATTTTTAGTTTCAAGAAATAAACGCAAATTTTATAAACTGCACACAACTCATACCTTTTAGATTAAAAACGTGAGAATGACTGACTGCATAAGGGTTTGGATCGCGGCCCTACAGTTGCATTGTTTCTTGAAAGTGGTATAATCTGTCCGCCTCCACCAAGCTTTTTCATTCGATCTCAATCCAATTTTTTAAGGAATCGTGCAAAATGTTGGACATGGGCGATCGCAAAACAGCACTATTGGCTTTAACATTGCTTGTCCCTGCCGCTAGTATCGGTATCATAGCAGCCTTGTATCTTGCCCCTGGAAGCTGGGGACAAACACTCTCAGTCTTTTGTCAAGTTTGGTTGCTGGTTTTTCCGATCGCGTGGTCTGTTTTTGTCGATCGCAAAAAGCTCAGTTTATCCCTGCCCAAGCCCCAAGAATTGCTGGCTGGATCTATTTGGGGAATATTCATGTTTGCGGTAATTCTGGGTATCTATAGCCTTTTTGGTCAGCAGTGGATCGATCCTGTAGTTGCTAAAGAAAAATCGTACCAGTTAGGTATTAGCAGCCCTACTATTTACTTGATTGTCGAAGCATATTTTGTGCTAGTTAACTCGCTGATTGAAGAATTTACTTGGCGGTGGTTTGTCTGCAACAAGTGCCAGATTCTCATACCGGGTACAAAAGCAATATTTCTGAGTTCGCTATTTTTCACCCTCCACCACATTTTTGTAATCGCAGCTTACAGCGACTGGCAGGCTGTGATCTTAGGTTCCTTAGCTGTCTTCACCGCCGGGATAATTTGGTCGCATTCTTATCTGACTTACCGTTCGCTTTGGTCGAGTTATATCAGCCACGCGATCGCAGATTTAGCCCTGGCAATTATTGGTTGGCAAATCCTTTTTAACTAGCTGCTTTTTCAGCTACAATCGTCGGCAATTATACAGTAAACATTGACCCTTTTCCCAAATCGTTCTCCCGACTAATATCTCCCCCCATCATCACACAGAATTTCTGGGCGATTGCCCGTCCCAAACCCGTACCGCCGTACCTGCGAGGAGTATAATCGTCCGCTTGCGTAAAAGCTTGAAATACTCTCTCAATTTGCTCTGGCTTGATTCCAATTCCAGTATCGCTGACTGTGAAACTAATCCATTCTTCAGCAGCCGGAATATCCGAACTCGGCTATTGATTGATGCTGTGCAATAATCGAAGTTCATATCTTCCCACCGGAAGATGCTTTCCGTTCAGGCATCTGCTTTTAATTCTAGGTTTGGTTTTGCTGGCGATCGCATAATTTTAGCTGCATAAAAACAGGCCAACATATCGCTACAAGCATCGGCGGCCCGGCCCCCAAGATCACACCGATTGTCATCGGGAATTGCCAACTTAGGAAAAATTATGATTTCATAACATCAAATTTTTTGTAGGCGAAATCGTTTGATACATTCCACGAAGCTGCTGCTACTACTTAGGAGTCAAAGTTTGCACGATATTGACCAATCCACCTTGAGTATTCCTTGGATCTTGATAGGGTCATTTGATAATTTGCTGCTGAATTTTTGTTACGGTAATTACTTAGACTGGAATTGGGCAGGAACGCTACATATACTCTGCCCCCCACTGGCAGTCTCTTGTGGGAACTTTTTCAGGCGATCGCCTTTTATTAACAAATTTAAAACTCATGCCGCTAATTAAATTTATATTGGTGAAACTCTATGTTCTGTAGCACGATTGGGAAACCTATTTTTTCAAACAGTGGACGCATCAACTAGGTTTTTTTATGAACAGACGAAAACTGAGGGCGAGGGGGATCGCTTTAAAAATCCGCTTTATCCCCTCATTCGCGGCTCCACGACGATGATTCGCGCGATCGCGCCCCTGCAGGTTTCTGAGAAAACCACCATCTCTGAATCTTGACCAAATAGGATATTGTGTCAAGCAATACCTACAGCACATTTACCAAAAAATTACAGCCACTGATGGTATTTATATCTGTTATTTTCATGGATCGATCAACATTCTCAAGGTAAGAAGTCCCCTCTTGAATCCAGTATAAAATTTTGCCAAAGGCGATGTCAATCTACTGAAGATTGTTGCAGATGCTACCTTTATCCCTCACATGAAAAGTTTGCTGCTATTCGGTTTACCGTACATTCCTATCTGTTGGCTCAAATGATGTTATCTTGAACAGAGGCTGTTACAGAGCTTGGTGTTTGTCGCGAAACAAGCTTCTATTTGATGAGGTATCTATCTTCGGGCTGAACTTTCGCCGATCTGCAAATTATCCCGATGGGAACTGTTTCTGGCTAACATCAATCCTTATGATCAATGCAACGACATTCAAGTTGTGGCAGATAGATATTGGGGTGTTGCGAACAGTCGATCGGTTCGATTCTATGTAAACACCAGGAAAGCGGTAATTAATATTCACCCGCCCCTCTTTCCTTTTGGGCTCTAACATCAGCGCTGCTAGCAGCGCCGAAAGCGAGTAAAAGTCTTCAGCGGGACTTAAAAATGAAAATCACCTTTGTTCTTCCTACTCTGTCTCTAACTGGTGGAATACGAGTAATATCTATTTTCGCAGAACTTTTGAGAAAGCGAGGACACTCCGTGTTCGTCATCTCTGTACCCAGTCCCCAGCCGAGTATGCGCCAGCAAGTCAAGTCGCTGCTGCGAGGAGGGGGTTGGATTTCCCCACCTGAAAATGAACCCTCATTTTTCGATAACTTAGGTGTAGAACACAAAATTACCGATCGCTACCGCCCCGTAGAAGACAAAGATGTACCTGACGCTGACGTAGTAGTGGCCACCTGGTGGGAAACCGCCGAGTGGGTAGCCAAACTCTCTCCTAGCAAAGGAGCAAAAGCTTATTTTATCCAGCACCACGAAATTTTTGACTATCTACCTCAAGGAAGAGTAGAAGCAACCTGGATGCTGCCCATGCACAAAATTACGATCTCTGAGTGGTTAGTTGACCTAGCTCGGACTAAATATGGCGATCGCGAAGTTTCCTTAGCTCCTCCTACCGTGGACACCAAGCAATTTTACGCCTGTCCTCGCAACAAACAATCGGTTCCTACAGTTGGCCTAATGTACTCTACAATCTACTGGAAAGGAACCGACATCGCCCTCAAAGCTTTTTCCCTAGCGGCAGAAAAGATCCCCAACCTGCGTCTGGTTGCCTTCGGTACAGGGGCCCCATCCTCGGAATTGCCCCTACCGGCCAATGCCGAGTATGTAATTCAACCCGACCAAGACAAAATCAAAGACTATTACAGCAAATGCGATGCTTGGCTGCTGGCGAGCCGCTCAGAAGGCTTCGGCTTGCCAATTATCGAAGCGATGGCGTGCCGCACTCCCGTCATCAGTACCCCAGCAGGTGCTGCTCCTGAAATTTTGAGCGGCGGTACTGGCATACTTGTAACACCAGAAGATCCCGAAGAAATGGCAAAAGCCATAGAGTCTATCTGTCAGATGCCAAATTCCAAGTGGCAAGCCATGTCTGAAGCCGCCTATGCCAAGGTGAACAACTATACTTGGGAAGATGCCACGGATCATTTTGAAGCGGCATTGAAAGTTGCTGTAGACAAATCTAAACAGCGCGACGTTAACGTAGATTCCTTTTCTCCCTACTCTGCGAAGGAAAAAATTCCAGTTCGATGCTAAGTGCCGCGCCGCCATTTGAAACTCGGCGCTACGGGCGTTTTAGGTGCGGGATTCTGGGGAGAAAATCAATATCCTCTGGTGGGTTTCTTCTGCCACAACTAAAATCGCCCGTGTCCTGTTTTCTACGCAGCAGTCTCGACACGAGTTCTGACCGCACTGACGTGGGAATACTGGTTATAAATTGCTCAGCCAAAATCTGAACCAGAGGGCGACGGAGGTTTTCAGGCTGGCTCCGTTACAGGCTAAACTTGTCTAGTCATCAAACATCTGCCCATTTGTAATTGGGACTTGTCCCTGACGACAAAGTAAGATCGGCTAGACTATCAAGTGACGATCGCCTCCTGCAGAGATCCGCACCCCGCAGAAAAGGCAAAAATAGGCTGGTAAGTGCGAACTTGCTGTTATGGACGATGCAACTAATCTCCTCGATGCGGCACTGTACACTGCTTTGGAACGTCAGGCACAATTAACCAACAACACGTAAAATTGAGGTTGATTGAAAAGATTGGGGTTGGGCGATCGTTTAATCAAGAATTTTGAGCGGGCAATTTGAGTTGTCTTTCTAAAATTTTACTGCCAAAAAATACCTATGGTTGCATTAATCCCACTTGCTCTGTTCGGCTTTATTCCAGTCGTTTGTTACCTGTTTGTGAGGTTTCCGGCTCAGCGTGCAGTAATTATAAGTTTTGTGGTAGGGTGGCTGTTTTTGCCGCAAGCTTCTTATCCCATCCCCTCATTGCCATCCTATACCAAAATCTCGGCTGCTTGCTACGGCGTTTTGTTGGGGACTCTTATCTACGATCCTGCGCGCCTCACATCTTTTAAGCCCGGTTGGCTGGACGTGCCAGTGGTAATTTACTGTTTGTGTCCAATTGTTTCACAAGTTAGTAATGGCGGCAGTCCAATTTCTCCGACTATCAACCAAATCGTTACTTGGGGTCTGCCTTATTTTTTAGGACGCTTGTATCTAGGTAGTTTAGACGGGCTGCGACAATTGGCGATCGGGATTTTTGCAGGTGGGTTGGCCTACATTCCTTTTACTTTAATTGAAGGGGTTAGGGGCCCAATTCTGCACCTAATGATTTACGGCGTCAATGCCTTTGAGGACTGGGGTCAAGCAAGGCGCCTGGGGGGGTGGAGACCGGTAGTATTTATGCAGCACGGTTTGATGGTGGGTCTATGGATGATGACAGCCGCCTTAATCGCACTTTGGCTTTGGCAAACTGGGACGCTCAAAAAGTTTCAGGGTCGTAACATCAAGACTTTAGCAATTATATTAACTATCGCTTTTTTCCTATGCCGTTCTACTGGCGCCTACAGTTTATTTGCAATGGGGTTACTCGTATTATTCTCTGCCAAGTGGTTTCGCACCCCTTTGCCCCTGCTATTCATAATTGGATATATAGTGTTTTATCTGTACGTCGCTGCATCGGGTCAATTTTCGAGCAAAGACGTGATGGACTTCATCACTCCAATATTTGGCGAAGAACGCTCCGCCTCTCTGAAGTTTAGATTTGACATGGAAGAGATTTTGGGGGAAAAAGCGCGGCAAAGATTTCTTTTTGGCTGGGGAGATTCCGGCGGAAACCGCGTTTACGACGAGTCGGGTAAAGATATCTCGGTCACCGACAGCTTATGGATTATTGCATTTGGCGTCAACGGTGCAGTCGGTTTAGCTAGTTTATTTTCTTCTTTGTTACTTCCTGTTATCGTCTTTACCCTGTTCAAGTATCCCGCCAGAACCTGGTCAAATCCCAAAGTAGCGCCCGCTGCCGTCCTGGGAGTAGCCTTAACTATGTACGTGTTTGACTGTGTTTTGAATGCTATGACTAACCCGATTTTTGCGCTGATTGCTGGAGGAATATCGGGTCTCGTCTTAAAAGCTCCAGAAAGTCTTAAGGCCAAGAAAACCAGTTCGCCACCAAGAAGACATTCGCTGGTTCACCAAAAATCAGGATGATTTTCAGGAATACGATCGCCACTTCACTTCAAGCTGGAGACTATATTGCCTTCCCTAGAGACCAAAAACTCAAAAATCTACCACTTTTGGATGAAATCCCGTTCGGAAGTTGCCAGATATTTGTCACTAGGTTAAACTCTTAATCTCATAAACTCTTTTTTTTACATTCATTTGCAATGCTTCAACAAGTATTAGCACTGGATGGCTTTTTACTTGAAACTGTCTTGCGACTTATAAACTTAAAAATTGGCTTTATACACTTTTTCTAAAACGAGCTGATTCTTTACATAATCTTTAAAAATCCTGACTAGACAGGTAGGGCATAGGAGGATATACTGAGAAAACTATGTTCACTGAAGCGCCTAGTTACAACACGCAACTGTATTGTGGGCTATAATAGTTTGAGTTGTAGTTTAATATAAACCGGGAAGGGCATAATAAATGAAAACAGTTAATTTATTGAATGTCTCGATAGATAACTTGTCAATCACAGAGTTGTTTGAAAAACTCGACGGCGAAGGTGGTGTCGTATTTACACCAAATGTAGACCACTTGATTAAGTTGCAGTATGACCGCGACTTCTATGAAGCTTACAATACATCTACTTACAGAGTCTGCGACAGTCAAATATTGATGTATGCCTCCAAGTTTTTGGGTACTCCTCTCAAAGAAAAGATTTCTGGTTCGGATTTGTTTCCGGCATTTTATATGTATCACAAAGATAACGAGAAGATTAAAATATTTTTGCTAGGAGCGGCTGAAGGTATTGCTAGGAAAGCCCAGGAAAAAATTAACCAAAAAATTGGTAGACAAATAGTGGTTGAAGCACTTTCTCCTTCTTTTGGATTTGAAAAAAATGAGGAAGAATGTGAAACAATAATTGATGCGATCAATAAATCAGGAGCGACAGTTCTGGCTATCGGAGTGGGAGCGCCAAAGCAAGAGAAGTGGCTGGTTAAATACAGGAGCAAATTAACACACGTCAAAATTTTCTTAGCCGTAGGTGCAACCATTGATTTTGAAGCTGGTTGCAAAGCCAGAGCTCCAAAATGGATGAGCGAAGTCGGCATAGAATGGGCGTACAGACTGTTAAGTGAACCGAGAAGGTTGTGGAAAAGATATTTGATTGAAGGTCTGCCTTTTTTCCGGTTAATCTTAGAACAAAAATTAGGGTTTTATAAAATGCCTTTCATGGAGAGCAAAACCAGCCAGCTAGAATGGAAAGGTGGCTCCTAAAAAGGTGCTCCACCAATATCGAGCGTAAATTAAGCTGAGTATCGGAGAAAGTGGGTTTGACTTCAAGGTAAGACTGATGCAATCTGTGGATAGTCCGATCGCACATCGCACTCGATCTCAAAATAATTCATTTTTGCTTTCAAGTCCAGGTAAAATCGGAAAGAAACCTTTTGTGGAAAATCCTAATTAGGGATGCAACCGATGAATCTGCCTTCTTTCTTGTGGTTGTGGAAAATAGCGGCTTGGTCAATGGGTGTTTCCCTGTTGGCTTACCTGTTGCTGGCCGTTACTGGAACGTGGATGTTTGCCGCTAGGAGTACCAAAAAACCGCGCCCAAAATGGCTGCGTCCCTTTCATTTAGCCACTGGTGCGGGGATGGCGACTTTGGTAATTTTACTGCTGGGAATTGGTGTAGTCGGCACCCTAGGATACTACGGCAATTTGGGTCACTCGGCTCATTTACCGGCGGGGTTAGCTGTTGTGGCTTTGGTGTTGGTTTCTGTTGGAAGCGGGCTGCAAATTGGCCCTAAACATCCTTGGGCACGTCCCCTCCACATCGGCACTAATTTGGCCTTGTTTGGGGGATTTGTGACTGTGTTGCTCACAGGATGGACGATCGTACAAAAGTATTTGCCGAAAGTTTGAAACCTGTCTATTTGACCTCAAACTATACCAAATTTTCCAGGGAAACCATATATGTAAGGTGCGCCGCAGCGCACCCTAGGTTTAATTTTTTTGCGTGAGTCCGCTTTTGGTGATGAATTCTAAAATATGCTGCGCGGTAATCTGTGGCTTTTCTAAGTGGGGAACGTGCCCACAGTCGGGTATCCAAATTAGTTGAGAATTTGCGATCGCCCTTGCAAACTTTTCCGCATCCGCCGTCCCCAAAATCCGGTCTTGTTTTCCCCACAAAATCAGCGTCTGCTGCTGAATTTGCGATAATTTTTCCCCAAAACCACCGTAACCGCCGCTTTTGGTAAACGCAATTAAAGCTTGATTCCAGTTGGGCATTTCCAAGTGCAAAGCAGCACAAGTTTGAGCGTCAACAGAAGCCAAATTTTTATCGAAATAAGCATTGACGCTAATTCGCTGGCGAATTTTGGGATTGCGTAAAAATGAAGTTGCCAGATATCCTAAAGGAGGAATTAAAAACTTCCCCTTATTAGAACTGATGGCAAAACCTGCGCTATCTATTAACACTAATTGTTTTACAGCTTCGGGATAATTGAGAGTAAAATCAATTGCTGCTGCACCTCCCATTGAAGCACCGACTAAGATTACAGGCTGCGAAATTAGCGTTTTCCAAAAATAGTAAAGGTGACTTTCAATTGCCCTCGCGCTGAATGCCAAACCTGCTGCTCTTTCTGTAAAGCCAAAACCCAACAAATCAACCGCCCAAGTTTCATTTTCGGCAGCCAGCAGCGGCAACAGGCGGCGGAATTCAAACAAGGAACTGTCGAAGCCGTGAAGTAGCAAAATCGGTGTGTTGCCGCTGCCTTGGCGCACGTAGGTTGTGGCAATTGGTTCAGAAGATAGGGGAGTTGTAATTGCCTCCCGTTGAATGCTTTGGGCTAAGGCAATTGAGGTAGATTCTGTGAGTTGTGCGATCGACTTTGGCAGAAAACTTGCTGGCATAATTCTTGATAAATTGTGAATCGGTAGGGGCGATGCCACTCTGTCCGCCCTAACATTTAAGTATATATGCTTGCTCGATCGCTATTTTAGGAGTTGGGGCGAGTCATTAAAATTCGATCGATATTTAGTATCGCGGCGTCCCACCAATGGCTGATTCTGTTTCTGGTTAATATATTTGAGAATTGTTGCTAATAAACAATTTTTCAGATAAGATGCTTAAGAGCAGTAAGTTTGACCATCGCGCAATTTAACCGCAAATTGGCATCTAACCTAAGAGAGATTTCAACTCTAGATCGCAAAAAAAGCATCAAATTTCCGATCGCGGGGAACAACTGTATCCGAAATCTTCCCAGAAAACAAGTAGCCTGACAACCGAAGTTTGGCGATGCGTGGACTGCGGTGTAAAGTTTATTGAGAATATATCTCAATTGTTTCCTGGGAGTAACGCCAAAAAACTTGCTGCTAAAACCGATCGACTGTGAGAAGACCCATGAAACAAAACCAAGCATACAGCCAACAGAATCAAGAGTTAAACCCCAAGTCTTTCGGGGGTTTCACCTTTTACGGCGAGACACCAGAAGTCTCTCAAAGCGAAGACAGCAGCACAGAAACTCAGCCTGCTTTGGGTGAAGGTAAATCATTTCCCCTAGCAATGGCAAGCATCGGCGAGACACTGCAGATTGTCAAACTCAAAGGTTCAGAAGGCACGGTACGCCGTCTGATTGGTATGGGATTAGTCCCCACTATAGAAGTTCAAATCGTCAGCACATCTGGCGGTTCCGTCATCGTGGCAATTGGGGACAACCGCATCGGTTTGGGGGCAGGGATGGCACAGAAAATTATGTGTAGGAATTCAAAATTGCCATAGAAAAATTGCATCTACAGCAATCCTATTTTATTGGTGAAAAAGATTTTTTTTATTAACCGCAGAGGGCGCAGAGTCTCCAGAAGAGAGAGATTTTCGCAGATTCTGAAATTTCATTGAATTTTTACCAATTTAGACTGCATTCAAACAACAGATGAACGAGAAAAAACAACTAGGGGATTTAGCTGTCGGCGCAATCTGCCGCGTCATTGGCTATGAGAAAACAGCCCGCGCCTATAAGGGCAAATTGTTGGCAATGGGGCTGACACCGGGAACTGAATTTACTATCACCCGCTACGCACCTTTGGGAGATCCCATCGAAATCCTCGTGCGGGGTTTCAAACTCAGTTTACGCAAAGATGAAGCTAAAACTCTATTTGTAGAAGAGGTTAAATAATGGCTAAGCAAATTATTGGATTGGTAGGCAATCCTAACTGTGGCAAAACTACCTTATTTAATGCCCTGACTGGTGCCAAGCAGCGAGTAGGTAATTGGCCGGGAGTAACTGTCGAACGCAAAGAGGGAAAATACACTCACGATGGTTTAGCAATTACGATTGTTGACTTACCGGGAGTTTATTCTCTTGATGCGGAAGATGGAGATACTGGACTCGATGAATTGGTAGCGCGAGATTATTTGCTATCTGGGGAATCTGACTTAATTATTAATATTGTTGATGCTTCTAATTTAGAGCGCAATTTGTATCTCACTACCCAAATTTTGGAGATGCGCGTACCGACAATTTTGGCGCTGAATATGATGGATGTTGCCAAAGAACGGGATTTCAAAATCAAGGTCAATAAACTTGCAGAACGCCTCGGCTGTACGGTAGTGCCGATGAGTGCTTCCTCGAATGACGGAGTGCCTCTGTTGCGTGATGCGATTAATCGGGCGCTGTCTCAGCCGATCGTACCATCTGCCTATGTCGCTTATCCGGCTACGATCGAAGATGCGATCGTCCAACTCATCCCGCACATCGAAAAACACAGCCCAAATCGCACCGTAGATGCCCGCTGGACAGCCCTGAAGCTGTTAGAATATCAGGATGAAGTCGCCCCGGAACTCGCCTG
The DNA here is from genome assembly GCF_036705675.1 of Microcoleus sp. AT8-A3. NCBI lineage: Bacteria > Bacillati > Cyanobacteriota > Cyanophyceae > Oscillatoriales > Microcoleaceae > Microcoleus > Microcoleus sp. AT8-A3. The sequence goes on along the minus strand of NZ_JAUBVD010000014.1, from coordinate 19,898 downwards.
TACAGAACTCGAAAAAATCGTCGTTCCGCACCGCCGCCGAGTCCATGAAACCCTCGATGACGACCTCGATATTATCATCGCCGACAGCCGTTACACCTTCATCCGCAACCTAACCCAAGGCGTCACCGAATGTTCTAGAGAAGTCAAAACCAACGTTTCTGACAAAATTGACCAAATTGTTCTCAACCGTTTCTTAGGCATTCCCGTATTCTTAGCGGTAATGTACCTAATGTTCACCATTTCGATTAACGTTGGTGCAGTGTTTATCGACTTTTTTGACATCGCCTTGGGGACAATTTTTGTAGATGGTTTCGCTAAACTTTTAGAAAGTATCAGCGCACCAGGATGGTTGATTGGACTTCTCGCAAAAGGTGCTGGTGGTGGCATTCAAACCACATCTACATTTATCCCCCAAATTGGGATGATGTTCTTGTGTTTGTCTGTTTTAGAAGACTCCGGCTACATGGCGCGGGCTGCCTTCGTGATGGACAGATTGATGCGATTTGTCGGACTTCCCGGTAAATCCTTTGTGCCGATGATAGTCGGTTTCGGCTGCAATATCCCCGGAATTATGGCGACGCGGACATTGGAAAATAAGCGCGATCGTACAATGACGATTATGATGAATCCATTCATGTCTTGTAGTGCCAGATTAGCAGTTTACGCCCTATTTTGCGGCGCATTCTTCCAAGTCGGCGGTCAAAACATGGTATTAGGACTTTACCTAATCGGAATTCTAGCCGCTGTTCTCACCGGACTAATCCTCAAGAATACCATCCTCCAAGGAGAAGCCGCGCCTTTTGTTATGGAATTGCCGCCCTACCACATTCCCAAGCTCAAAGGAGTGTTACTGCGTACTTGGGACAGACTGAAAGCTTTTATCACAAAGGCCGGAATTGCGATCGTGATCATGGTGGTTATACTAGGATTCATGAGCTCAGTGGGCACCGACGGTTCCTTCGGCAAAGACAACAGCAAAGACTCAATTCTTAGTGCAGTCGGCCACGCGGCAACACCTGTATTTACACCAATGGGAATCACCCAAGAAAACTGGCCCGCCACCGTCGGTTTGCTAACAGGAATATTTGCCAAAGAAGTAATGGTTGGAACCTTAGATTCCTTGTACACCCAACTAGCAGACGAACAAAAAGCAGCAAGTGGAGAACCGGAGAAAGAAGAAGAATTTAGTTTCTGGGGAAATATCGGCCAAGCATTTTTTAGCATACCAGAGAATCTTACAAAACTTCCCGGTCAACTTTTCGATCCCCTCGGCTTAAATTCTACTAATATTACCGACCAAAAACAAGCGGAAGAAGACCAAGGTATCTCTGGTAGCACCTACGGACAAATGTCCCAGCGGTTCGGTTCCAATCAAGCAGCTTTTGCTTATTTGCTTTTTGTATTGCTGTACTTTCCCTGCGTCTCCGCAACGGCTGCGCTTTACCGCGAAACTAACTTGGGATGGACTGTATTCGCAGGCTTATGGACTACTGGTTTAGGTTACTGGATTGCAGTCCTATATTATCAAGTCGCGACATATGCAGAGCATCCAGAATCTTCTGTTATTTGGGTAGTGAGACTGGTAATAGCTATGGCGCTGACACTTGCGGGATTAAAAATGATCGGTGCAATACGCCCCAAGCGACGCGCAGCAATCAGTAGTTAGTTGACTGTTGACTGTTAACTGTTAACTGTTAACTACGTTTAAGAATCAAACAAAGGAGAAAAGCCATGATTTTAAGCGAAATCCAAAAATTTATTGCTGACAACAAAAGAGCCTCTATCGCGGATCTAAAAATCCACTTTCGCATGGATGGCGATGCTTTGCGCGGAATGTTAAACCGCCTAATTCGTAAAGGCAGAATTAGCAAAATGGCAGAAGCCAAAAAGTGCGGCGGGTGTGGCAGTTGCGCCGACGATGCAACGGAGATTTATGTATGGGTAAATCCTGGCGAGTCGGTGTCAGAAAAAGAGCCAGTTTCTGCAACTTGCCATTAAGTGATATTAAGTTTGTAGTAAGGACTTCAGAAATCAGGAAATGGCACTGCCGTTTCCCTACAATTAATCGGGGTAGGGAAACAGCAGTGCCGTATCCTCCTCGCGAGTTCATGATTATTTTGCGGTAGGGATACGGCAATGCCGTCTCCTCTAATCAAATAGCTAACTGATATTCAATTCAAGCAACTGTCTTAACTCTGGCACAAACAAGCGGCTTCTTTGGTGCGGGCTTTAATCGGCAAATAAATCACAAACTCTGCTCCCTGCCCTATTTCCGAATTCACTTCTATTTTCCCTTGATGCTTCTCGATTATCTGGTAGGAAATTGACAGCCCTAAACCAGTTCCTTTACCCACAGGTTTAGTGGTAAAAAATGGGTCAAATAGCTTATTAATTGCATCCGGGTCAATCCCATTACCGTTATCTCTAATCTTCACCACCACTTGATTTACTCCTGCTATTTCTGTGAGGATTTCAATTTCATTGCTTCGCAGATTTGGATTGCTCAACAGTGCATCAGCAGCATTGGCTATGATATTCATGAATACCTGGTTTAACTGCGACGGATAGCACTCTACCAAGGGCAATTTCCCATAATTTTTAATTACTTTAATCGCTGTTTTGATTTTGCTATTTAAAATTAATAGAGTGCTGTCAATTCCTTCATGGATATCGACTGGTTTCATTTCAGCTTCATCTAACCTAGAGAAGTTTCGCAGGGACAAAACAATTTGCTGAATTCGCTCAGTACCCATTTTCATCGAAGATAGTAACTTCGACAAATCTTCTGATAAAAAGTCGAGTTCAATTTCCTCGATGCAGTCTTGAATCGGCGCGCTTGCATTCGGAAATTCCTGCTGGTAAAGTCCTACAAGCCTGAGCAAATCTTGAGTATATTGGTTAGCGTGAGAGAGGTTGCCATAAATAAAGTTAACTGGGTTGTTAATTTCGTGAGCAATACCAGCCATCATCAACCCCAAACTGGACATTTTTTCGGCTTGAATTAGTTGAGATTGGGCATTTTTTAAATCGTGAAGCGTTTGTTGCAGTTGGTGCAATTGTAGGTTTAGTGTACGATCGCGATTTTCTACTTGTTCTATCATACAGTTGAAAGCTTCCGCAAGTTGACCTACCTCATCAGAGGAAGGAATGGGTACTCTACCAGAAAAGTATTCATTGCTTGCCATCCAATTCACATTTTGAGTTAAATCTAGAATTGGTTTTCCGATGATTCGGCTAACTACAGCACCAACAATCGTGGCTAGAATTACCCCTGCCCAAAAGAAACTATCTAGCCGTTGAGATAAAGTTAATTGCGTTTGCTGCACTGTCGCCATTGGGCTAAACACACCTAGAGCTATGCTATCGCCTATTTCGGAGATTTCTACCGTTTTCATTATGTAAGACAGGCGCTCAATATCTATTTTAGTAGTCGATGTCTGTGGTGTAGGTTTTTTCCAAGATTTAGAGCGAATTTGGGGAAAATTAGTAGCAATTAATTCTCCTGATTTAAAGATTGCGAAGTAGTTTTTACTCTTAGTATCAATGTTGATTCTATCCAATTTTTCGTCTGTCACTAAGTCACCGACGACTACAGCACCAACTATCCTATTCTTGCTTCTAATCGGTGCAAATCCTACTAGCAATGCTTGCGGTTTGCCATCAATGCTGACAATATTTGACTTTTCTAAGCCTTTAAGTGCTGAATTTATCGCTGCGCTATTGATTAACTTCTTATGTATGAGCGAATCTTCTCGCAACTCTGCTACCATTTCGCCCCGCCCATCTACTACTTTGACTAAATCTAGTTTAAATGTGGTTTTTAGAGATAATATATCTTGACGCAAGATGTCTGTGTTTTTCTTTTCTATAGCGCGAATAAGTTCGGCTTCTTCTGATAGCAGTTTGGCTTGCATTATCAATTGAGTCGATCGACTTTTGAAGTCTCGCACGGCTAAAAATGCTTGGTTTTCAACTTGATCGCGCACTCCTTTTTCGAGAGTGTTGGCAAATCCGATTTTAACTGTGTGTATGACTAATAACAATAGAGTGACGGATACACTTAGAAACGGCACGATAATTTTGAGGCTCAGCGGTACTCGAAAGTACGGCGGGATCTTGATTGAGCTGTTGTCGCCCTCGATCGCACTCCTTATATTTTTCATAATTATTAAGAATAAGACTCATTAATATATCATAATACATTAACCGTAAATTTTCATTACGGGGAGCTGCTACTGCTGCAAAGTCTTGATATATAAAGAGTTGAATCTGTAGTAAATTTTGGCAGGCTGGCGAGGAGACTGCTTTTAGCACCCCAAAACTTGTTAGTTATTTATCTCAATAGTGGCGCGAATCTAGAACCTCAAATCTAAAATCGGTTGGCGGCTGTGTAGAGACAGCCAAAAGTTTAGTATTTCTTCCCCAACTTGTTCTGGATAGAAGTGATGAAAAAAATGCCTACCCTCTTTACATTCCCAAAGTCGATCGCCCTTTTTCAGAAACTTAAGCCAGGGGCGCATGACAATAGGAGATACTACAAAGTCCGTCTTGCTACTGCATAACAACAAAGGTACTTCTACACCCCCATCGGATAAATTAGTCGTACTAAATAACGAGTGAGGCGAAGGCGAAAGTGCTAAATCTTCTTCAAAATATGATACAAATTTTTGATTAATATACTGATTTTGTTCTCCCAACATATCGCCAACCATTTGAGTTAAAATTTGTTTGCGGCTCCAGGAAAAAGCTGAAAGATGTGTATAGTAATGAGCTTGCCAATTAATAGCAGATGGCAAGCCGACAGCTAAAAGTCCCAAAGAGCTGACTTTGTGAGGATAGCGGCGGGCATACATTAAACCAATTAGTCCGCTGGTACTGTGACCGATTAGATGAATTGGGCTATTCCGCGCTTTCAAATAGTGATGTAGTAGATCAACGGCGACATCTAAAGAGCAAGCTTCATCTTCCGTTTGTTCGTATTCCCATATTTGTATTGGTACTGAATGATTTAAGTAGTTAATGAGAGAAATATCGAATAATTGCAAACTCGGACTGGCACTTAGCCATAGCACATCATCTGAAGTATATCTCATCACTTTTAAGTTAGAAAAGGGAGCTATTAATAATTTTAACTGGTTCCCAGACTCTTCTTGGGAACCGATGTCCAAAGGCTTTGCATCGCGGAGTAAAATTGGAGGCAGATCCTGGTAACGAGTAATTGCAAAACCTGCCCACCATTAATCCTAGATCCCAAATTCTGTCTTGAGTTGAGATACCCAAGATTTTACCCGTGCTTCCGTCAGATCGGATTGGTTGTCTTCATCGATCGCAAGACCAAAAAATTTGCCATTAACTACCGCTTTAGATTCATTAAAATCATAGCCGTCTACCGGCCAATAACCAACAGTTTCGCCGCCCTGTTCCGTGATTTTCTCAGCCAAAACCCCCATTGCATCCATAAAATTATCCGGGTAGCCCTCTTGGTCGCCAGTTCCCAAATAAGCCACCTTTTTGCCGCTAAAATCAATATCATCAAGTTCTGGGAAAAAGCCTTCCCAGTCGCTTTGCAGTTCGCCGATATTCCAAGTCGGACAAGCGATAATCAGACATTCGTATTCAGCAAAATCATCATTTTCAATGCTGCCTATCTCGTGCAAAGTCACGATATCGCCACCAAATTCATCCCGAATCATTTCAGCCACAGACTCAGTTTTGCCAGTTGTAGTTCCGTAGAAAAGACCAATTGATTTCGACATTGTTACTCCGAAGGTAGAAGTTGACAGGGTTTGAGATTTCTTTTTTTTGAGTCAGGATTTGGCATTTCCTGCCTGCAATTCATGCAAAAACAGTAGACGCGATTGTGGCAAACCTGAGAAATCAGGGAGTCAAGACAGCAAGGACACTGTTTTTTCATTGGGTTAAATTTGAAAATTCATCAACCAAGCTGACTCGCTCATATCTGGGTCTGCTTCTCCGTCAATTAGTAACAGATTCAGCGTCGTTTGTACTTTTAGACTGCGCGGGATGCCTGCGGGTACAAACACAAATACTCCGGGTTTTAAAGTGACTGTTCGATCGCACACCGTGAGAGTTCCCCCTCCTTCTAAGACGGCGAGGGTTACATCTTTGGAGTTATCGAGGTCAGGTATTTCGGAATTTTTACCCAAACTCATCAGTTTTTGGCTGTCGGCGGGTTGTCCGTCGCTGATTCGATCGGCGGATGCGGAAACTATTGCTGCTGTCACGGTGATTGACCTCCAGGTACTGTTAACTTCCGGCACTTATTGCAATTAATATTCAATAAGCTACTATGCAATTTAGATAAATTGTCAAGAGTCTACCATTAAGATTTGTTACATAATGCTGTCAGACTAGGTTTAAACTCAGCACAAGCAGCCCCAAATTCACACGGAGCGGTGTTTGTGGACGCTAAGACAGCGCGACGCAAGGGCTTAACTTAAAAAATAGTTAGTAATTATTTGCAATTAGGTCTTAAAATTATATTTGTAGTGCGATCGCCAATATAGCAATTCTCAATTGCCCGCAATACAGTAAGGATACGGCGCAGTGCCTACGGAATATGTGTATTGCACTCAACAGGATAAGGTGTACCGCTGCGTGCGTACCCTAAAAAATGCAATAGAGGCGGGTTATAGCCGGATTTGTCGATCGCCCAAATCCGTCTCAAACTCGCCCCTAATGACAACAATCAACAATCAACCGACTAATTCTTCGCCCCAACGCCAACATACATAATCGACGTATCCTCATTGATTTGGATTTTAAACAACCCAGACTTTTTGTAATCAATATAGTTAGCGAAATTAACTGTTAAAAGTTGAGCCGCTTGTTTGAAAACTGCCCCGGAAGGAAACAACTGCTTTCCGCGTGTAAAATTCCCCCAAAAACCGTGCATCTGGGCTAAAACAGAACCCATTTCTCCAAACATATCAAAACCTTTAATTTCAATATTGCCAAAACCCGTATCTCGCATTACCGCAGACAGTTCCTCCGGCGTAATAAACTTTTCCCAATCGTGAACCCCCCGCCTAATTTCTTGCAAAATATTTTCCATCAGGCCAATCATCACCACTTGCGAGGAAAAAGTTCGATTGATGGTATCAAAAAAGAACAATCCTCCAGGCTTCAGAATTCTGTGAACCTCAGACACAACTTGTTTGTAATCAGCAACGTGTTCTAGAACATCCACGCAAATTACCACATCAAAGGTATTGTCATCGTAGGGCATATTTTCGGCAAAACCTTGCCTGTAGTCAATCTCAAAACCGCTGGTAACTGCGTGATTTTGAGCGGCTACAATACATTTCTCCGATCGATCTATTCCAGAAACAATAGCACCTCTCTCGGCCATAAACTCGCAAGAAAAGCCGCCCCCGCACCCGACATCTAAGGTTTTCAGCCCTTGCCAATTAGTCGCGTGTCTGTCAAAAAACTCAAATCTGGGTTTATTTAGGTGGTAAAGAGCATAGATTTTAGATTTTTCGTCCCACCAATTATCAGCATTTTCGTCGTAAAATTCTAAATCATTTTTTACTTCTGTTTTCTGCACGATTTTTTCATTCCTGATTAGTGGAAAATATAGATGGCGATTGCACTTTTGCGTGATTTTATAGGACTGACGCCAAAAAAACCAATTTCTGTAGAAAATCGGATGTTTCGTGACCAAGAATTTCTTCATGTGGTACCCGCCACGTGATTTACCCGTGGAATCAATCCACAATCGAAAATAGAAAATCCTCAAGAAAGAGCATTTATCTCGCGCAAGTCAATCGAAAATCTACAATCGAAAATCGAAAATCGATTGACGAGTTCGCAGGCCGACACCAGGTTTCTGAATCCGCGCGCGTAAGTTCTATGTTCTCGTTAGTTGTGAATCGCCACAGTTTTTTATTATAATATCTCTGGCATAAATTTCAACCCGATGGATCGCGTTTCTATTATCATCCCAGCCCTCAACGAAGCGACTTGTCTGAAACGCACCCTCCGCCAACTCAGCATCCTTAATCCTCCCGCTTGGGAAGTGTTGGTGGTAGACGGCGGCAGTCAAGACGACACAACGGCGATCGCACTTTCCGCCGGCATCCGCGTTATTTCTAGCAGTATAGCCGGACGTTCCCTGCAAATGAACTTAGGTGCTCAAGTCGCCACCGGTGAAATTCTGTGCTTTCTGCACGCCGATACTTTAGTTCCCGACGACATTGTAGCAGTTATCCAGAAAACATTGTCCGATGCCGAAATTTCCGGTGGCGGGTTTATCTCCCTGATGGCTGGTTCGCAGCAAACAAAATGGGGTTTTTCCCTCCACAATTACCTCAAAACTTATTACGCGCCGCTGTTATTTCGACCTCATTTATTTTTCCAAGGATTGCGCCTGCTGTTTGGCGACCAAGTTATTTTTTGTCGCCGTACCGATTTTTGGGAATGCGAGGGTTTCGATGCTGCGCTGCCAATTATGGAGGAAGCGGATTTGTGTTTGAAGTTAGTGCGACGCGGGAGACTTAAGTTAGTCAATCGGGTAGTGGAAAGTAGCGATCGACGAGTTGCGAGTTGGGGCGAATTTAAAGCTATTGCGATCTATCTTGCGATTGGTTTTTTGTGGGGCTTTGGCGTTTCTCCCCGGTATCTCAAGCAGTTTTATGAAGACATCCGCTGAAACACAAAATTTGATTAAATTCCCAAAATGTACTGGCTGTAATTTTTGGGCAAAACTTTCTGCAACAGGTAAATAATCGCCCAACAACCTAACAAAGTCCCCGTAACTAAAAAGCCGAGCTTCAGCAGGGGATTTACCGCGTCAATAAACTTATAAAACACTAACAACACATATAGCAATCCTAAATGATTCAGATAAATTTGTTGGGGTAGTGCTAAGGATCGCGAATTAAATAACTTACAATTTTAATTGTTATTGTGGGATGGGCTCTTATAGCCCGTCCAAAACGGACGGGCGTCCCGCCCATCCCACTTTCAAGAGTGGAAGTTATTTAATTCTCATTCCTAAGAGTGCCTACCCCCTATCTATCGGGCAACCGGGCGTGGGATTGCCCCTACAATAATTATGCAAATGATGCGAGGAGTGCTATATAGCAATCCTAAAAGAGTCGTAAATTTTTTACCCCATCCCAACCCTCCCCGCGGTTTCGGGGAGGGAGTAAGAAATTCACAAATTATGCGAGGATTGCTATAGAGACTATTGCGAAAAAAAATCTACTGCGAAAAAAAATCTACCTAAATTAGGTAGACTTTTAGAAATGTTCAAGCAATGAGTTCACTGTGGGCTAACCGTTGTTGTGATGAATGTGGGACGCAGAAACACTATCCAACTGATCGCGCCCGTTGCGGATCACGCGCAGCATATCGCTCAACTTGTGCTCGATATTATCGAGCACTTGGTCGGCATAATCATCGGCTCCGTTTTGAATTTCCTCGCATTCAGCCATCGCCCTGACTCTCATCTCTTCCAATTCCTCTTGAGCCTGGTAGCGAATTTGTTCGACTTCCGCCAGCGTCGCCTGCTGAATTGCCTCGCAGTCGAGCAAAACTTGCTGGCGCAACTGATCTGCCTCTATCTTCGCCTGCTGGAGCAGGCCCATATCGTTTAAAATTTCTGCCGCTCTCTGTTCTGCTGCTTCTATCACTTCCTGAGCGTAAAGTTCTGCCTCTTGAAGCAAGTCGTCCTTGTGCCGGATGATCGTCTCGGCTTCCTGAAAGGCGATCGGCAAATTTAGCCTCACCAAGTCTAACTGATCGAGCAACTGTTCTTCATCCACCAGAGTGCGTCTGGTCATGGGAATTCGCGGGCTGTCGAGAACAATTTCCTCAAGCCGATTCAATTCCCGCTGGATGTCTACTCCTGCGGTTCGGGTGGGATCTCCGAAGGTGGCTGTGTTCTGAGGTGATTCGTTCTCAGTGCCGCGTCCGGTAATGTCGGGTTCGATGCGAGTTGGTTCCTGCTGGCGTAACATTTGTAAATATCTAGGGCGACGTGTTTCGGAACAAGATGATCTACGGAGCCACCAAACTTGGCTATTTCTTTAACTACACTACTACTTAAAAAGCTGTACTCGTTAGAAGTTGCCAAAAAAACTGTTTCAATTTCACCCAGAAGGGTTTTATTGGTGTGGGCCATCTGGAGTTCCATTTCAAAATCTGTTAATACCCGGAGCCCCCGCAGCAGCACTTTGGCTTGTCGAATCTTAGCATAGTTTACTGTCAAACCCTCAAAACTGTCTACTTCTACATTTGGCAAGTGTTGGGTAGAGCGCCGGATCTGCTCGATCCGTTCCTCTACGGTGAAGAGAGGGGTTTTGCTGGGGTTTCTGACTACGGTAACAATTACCCGATCGAACAGTTTAGATCCCCGCTCGATAATGTCTGCGTGACCGAAGGTAATGGGGTCAAAGCTGCCTGGATAGATTGCAATCACGAGTTTGGCTCAACGGAGTGGGGGGGAGTGGAGGAGTGGAGGAGTAGGGGAATGGGAGAGTAGGATAGTGGGGCAGTGGGAGAGTGGGGCAGTGGGAGATGTGGAAAATCTTCCTTCTTCCTTCTTCCTTCTTCCTTCTTCTGACGGACATCCGTTACATCCGTTACATCTCGCGCAAGCGAATCCGTTGCCGAACTTCCTTCTTCCTTCTTCCTTCTACTTTTTCATCGAATGAGCTTTGTAGAAAGTTTCGAGGCTTTGCTTGTCGCCCACAAACCGCCAGTGCCAAGGCTCGTAACTGACGCCTTGGCGATTGTTTCTGGGGAAGGACATTTCAAAGCTGAAGGCGACGGCGTTGGCTTCTAACCACTTGAATGCTTCGGTATTTTCAAAACTGGGGCTGAGGTTGTGTTCCGGGGCGCTGCCGTCGCCGATGTCGATCGCATAACCGGTGTGGTGTTCGCTGTAACCTGGAGGGGCGCTGACTTCGGCTCGCTTGCTGGCGTTTTGCCTGCGTTCGGCTTTCACATCAAAAAATACGTGCTGTTGGTCTTGCAGCGAGCGAAAGCCGGATATGGGAGCGAAATAGATGCCTGATGCTGCGGCGGCGTTGACCATTTCCTGATATTTTGCTGCTGCTGAGGTGCGGAGTTTGACGCTACCGTCGGAGGTGACGCTTACCAAGTCTTTGGCTGGTGCTTCTGGGTACGGCAAGTGTCCCAGCAGGTTTTCTGGGAGTGCGGGGACTTTTGGGGTGGTAGCTGGACTCGGGACAGACGGAGACGCGGAACTGGTGGGCGCTGAGTCTTGTTGAGTTTGCTCTGCCTGACTGGTGGCTGGGAACAAGTTAAAGTTGAGGTGCAGCCAGATGCTGACCCCAAAGGCTAAGGCGGCCAACCCTAGCAGTTTCCAAATCAGCCCTTTTTTCTTAGACTGACTCTGCCCTGCTTCTGGGTATGGGTGATCTCGCACTGCTTCTGGAATTTCGTCGGCGACAAGCTCCGAGGCTTGCGGGGGTTTTCTTGACAGACTAGCGTTATCCAAGCCAGCTCCACTCCTGCACTTCAATAAGGCTCAACGTTACAAATTGTAGATCGATATGGGCGATCGAACAGCTACAATTGCCGCTGAGAATATATCATCTCTTTCACACTTCGCCCCGTCCCATCCGCCAACTCTCGCATCTGTTGCTTGGGCCCACAGTCGATCGTCCCTGCGATGTCGCACTGGTTGGCGCTGGTAGCGCTGGTTTATTTTAAGTGTAATTTGTTACTGTTGTTCGACAAAATCCAACAATTCTTCGATCGACACATCAAACGTCCGCGCCAATTTTAGCAGAGCACCGATGTCAGCCATTGCCATACCGGGCGATCGGGCATAACTTTTAACAGTATTGTAGGATACTCCAGAGCGATCGGCTACTTCCTTCAGCGTCCAGCCTTCCCTAGCAGCAAACTCTCTGATCCGCAATTTAACCAATTCCCCTCTTGACATCAGGGTGAAATTTCACCTCACCTATATATGAGATTGAAAGCGCCGACCACCGCAACCGCATTCCCGGCGCCTAATCTTCCACAACCTCAAACAAATCTTCAATCAACAGGTCAAAAGTTCGAGCTAATTTTTGCAAATGAGTAACGTCAACCGTTGCTAACCCGGGTGAACGAGATAATTCTTAAGCGTGCTGTAGTCAACTCCCGATCCATCAGAAACCTCTGTCAGATTCCAACCCTTCTCGGCAGCTAGCTCTCGAATCCCGAACTTAACCCATCCCATTCTTGACACTAGGCCAGTATTGGCCTGGAAATAGTTAGATCATAAATAGCGATCGCCCCCCGGCCTCGAAAACTGAAGAGCGAACAGCTATTTATTCAAATGACCGACAAATTGGAATTCACCAACAAAAAGTAGGATTCACCAACAAAAAGTAGGATTCACCCCAAATCAAGTCGGATTCACCCCAAACAAGTCGCAGTCACCCCAAACAAGTCGGAGTCACCGAGTCACCAACCATGATACCAAAACAAAACTCAGAAGCCAAGCAAATAAATCCACTCTCTCGCTTTGTAACCAAAGAAGCAGTGGCCAAAGTCTTGAAAGTCAAGCCCGAACAGATCCGCGAGATTCGCTGCTGGGCTTACGTCATCCACGTTGTGGGAGTTGGGATTAGTCGGTTTGTCAGCTACGGAGATATGCCGCCAATTTTAGGAGTCGAACCGCCGACGCTGCAAGATTGCATTCGGTGGCGGAAACGCTGGAGAAGCAGCCAACACCGAGCACCGATATTTTGGGTAGATTTTTATGAGGGGAAATTTCGCCAGTCTCGTAGTGTGGAAGAACTCTACAACTGGGGCAAATTAGTAGGTAAGATTAAGCAAGGGTTGTTAGCATCGCAGGTAAAGTGGCTGCGGAATATTTATTGTGTAGCGAAAGAGTGTTTAGCGGCTTTTTGAGAAGGGGCGATCGCATTATCCTCTCCCATAGCGCGTTAATGTGCGTTCATCTCCGGTTAATAAAAAGAGCGAGCTCCCAAAATCAAACCTTACTAACCTCAGCTAATTCTGCAACATCACTAACCGAACCTTCGTCTTCCCCTTTCTCCCCTTCATCAACCGCAACTGTTAACTTCAATCCCAAAACCTTCAGCCAATTAGCCAAAGCATAAATTGTCACGCTTCCATGATGCGACAGCAAAACAGCTAATTTTTCCAGATGCAATGAGGCCTACTCATCTGACATAATTGGTTCCCCAAGAGCCTCAAATACATCTCGAAGTGCTTTGAGCATGATTCCTAATTCCAAATCTCCTGATTCTTCCTCAAATATCTCTGTGAGGTAGCCAGCAGAAAAATTGGGGTCTTTGAGAGTTTTAATTTTAAACGGATGGTAAGGGACACTTTTAGGCATTTTATCGACCCCTGTATTCTAATGACTACAAGTCTTGACGGAGTTAAGGAAATTGAATCTACTAATATCCATGAGTATCCAAATATTGTTCAAAAGTCTCGTCGGTTTCGTCTGGATCGTAGCCGAAAACATCCTGCATTACCGCTCTATAATACTCTAATCCCTCGCCATCGGAATCGTGCACATCTACGTCCCTACAGCTTTCCACATCTAATGCCCTTTGCGATCTAGAGGGCTTCACGGCGCGAACCTTTCCCTTTGACAATTGCTCCAAACTTTTACCTACAGAGAGCCGCCAAGGATTCATTTCATTAGCTTGCCTCAGACACTCGATCGCATCTGCTGTTCTGTTCAACTTCGCCACAGCAAATGCTTCTCCAATTAGAAATATATCTTTTTCTTTTTCCTGTTTTAGTTCCTGAAATACTTGATTTGCCCGGTCGAATTTACCCGCGCCCAAAAAAGAGCAACCCATTAAAAACTTAGAAGTTTTTTGATCTACATTTCCTTTGTCATTTAGCGCTGCTTGTAATTCTTTTTCTGCTTGCTCCGATCTACCTAACAATATTAGTCCCAGAGATAAAGTATGAATTACATAGGAGTCTAATTTACGCTCTCGGTACTTTTCAATGATTTGAATAGCCTTTGCATACTCTTCTTTGGTGATGTAAAGTCTTGCCAGCCGTTCAGCGATATAATCTTTTTTTTGCCTTTGCTTTTCCTGAGAACGAGGCAAGTTGAGCGACTGAACTAAATACTTTTCCGCTTGGTCGCGATAATCAATAGCTTCGGGTTTGTCTGACTGACCGTAACCGCTCAAAATCCAGTATTGAACAAATGCCGTTTTGCCGAGAGAATACAACTTCTCAACACCCTCACAAACACCATTTATTGCAGTTGTGGCAGATTCACCCTCCGGCCTGTCACATTCCCAACATTTATAAAAATATCGCCACGCATTGTTAGCATTTTCTAAATCTTTGGGAACGTAAGTAATACAATCTTCCTCACGAATATTGTGACGCAATCTCAATGCAAAAACTGCTTTGTCCCACTCATTGACAATCATTTGATAGTAGGCAGAGCCGAGGCTGTATAGCGACTTGATATATTCTTTGCGACAACGGCTGCGCTCTCGGTTTTGCTGTGGATTGGTAGGATCTAGTGATTCCCAAATTTGGAGAGCTTTCTCGAAAGATTCAATTCCTTCTAGACGTTTTTGTTTTGCAAGTTCTAAATTTCGCTCTTTCCAATAGGTGTTAGGTAGGACTTCTGCAAGTAAATATCCCTTTCGGTAGTGGTCTTTGATGCGATTAGGAGCTAGGGAAATTGCCATATCGTAATATTTAATTGCTCGCTCTGCCTCTTGTCGAAGTTTTCCATCACGCCTATTTCTAGGTGTTTTTAGTTCCATCGCATTCTGATAGTGTAAATATGCTAAATTTGCTAAATAAGTAGGATTGTTCGGCAGTAATTCGACACACCGCAGGCGCAGCATTTCCGCTTCACTGCGATACTTACTCTTGCGATTTAAAAATTCAGTCTTTTCTGGCTCTTTTCGAGGAATATCTTCTACCGAAACCTCGGCTAACTTCCCACAGGCAAATCCGACTTCGCTCAAGATTTCGGCATCTGTCCATAGGGGGTGCTGGCTGAGACGATCCAGGGGGGAAAACTTGTTATATATACCGCCCCAATCACTGCGATTTTTCAACAAGTTAATTTCATTTGTTAGAGTTGAATCCCCAGAATTAGGTGGTTTCATTACAGCTCTCATTTGGTCGTTATCCAGCACACAGCAGAAAGGTAAATAAGCACCTTGTTCGAGCGCTCCTGCCCCGATCATTTGCCCCCGAAGACGTTTGTAAAAATCCCCCGACGTAATATTTAAATCAGCTACAACAGAAAACCGAATGATTACTTGCGTGTCTGTTCGATAAAACGAACTTACTCTGAGTTGTTTAGCTTTCCGAATATTCTCCTCTTTTTTCCAATAAATACCTATTACATCTTCAATAGAGTCAAGAGTGATAGCTGGGAAATTAGGGAACAACGCTACTATTTCATCTAAATATCTGCCTTGATAGGTGATTTGCCCTTGTTGAAACCGCGAATCGTCTGCTCTGGTTATAATTGTTACCACTTTTTAAACTCCTGGATACAAAGACCCTGCTTAGCTGAAGTTAAATGCTTTACATGTCAGCGTATAAGCTCTATAGCGCTGCTGAGCTACCGCGATCGCGATTCGCAGACACTGGTGCTTATTATAACTCAAATTATAAAAATGCGGGTCTCAGTAAGTCAGGCAAGAGGCCAATCCCGCAGATTGCCCGATCGCCCCTTGACTCCATGCGCTACAATTATTAAGAAATCTTTAGTTCGATCCGTTTAACGTTCCAGACGCATTATGAGTCTTCCCATTCGCAACGTCGCCATCATTGCTCACGTCGATCACGGCAAAACCACCCTTGTGGACGCTCTCCTCAGACAGTCCGGGATCTTCCGCGAAGGGGAAGAAATCCCAGATTGCGTCATGGACTCCAACGACATCGAGCGCGAACGTGGCATTACCATCCTTTCCAAAAACACCTCCGTCAGGTACGGAGAAACCCTGATCAACATCGTCGATACCCCCGGACACGCGGACTTCGGCGGAGAAGTCGAACGAGTTCTCGGCATGGTTGACGGCTGTCTGCTGATCGTAGACGCCAACGAAGGCCCGATGCCGCAAACCCGCTTCGTGCTCAAAAAAGCCCTCGAAAAAGGACTGCGCCCGATCGTCTTTGTGAATAAGATCGATCGCGAGCGAGCAGACCCCCACAAAGCCGTCGATAAAGTTTTGGATCTGTTCCTCGAACTAGGTGCTGACGACGATCAGTGCGAATTTCCCTATCTCTTCGGTTCCGGCTTAAGCGGTTACGCCAAAAAACACCTCGAAGACGAAGGGGTAGATATGAAGCCCCTGTTTGAAGAAATCCTCGACCACGTACCACCCCCCGTAGGCGACCCCAACAAGCCACTACAACTGCAAGTAACCACCTTAGATTACTCAGAATACGTCGGTCGCATCGTCATCGGCCGCATCCACAACGGCACGATTAGAATCGGTCAACAAGCAGTCTTAATCACCGAAAGCGGCGCGCTTGTCAAATCAAAAATTACCAAATTGATGGGCTTTGAAGGCCTGAAGCGGATTGATATCCCAGAATCTTCTGCTGGTAATCTTGTCGCCGTTGCCGGTTTTGCTGATGCCTATATTGGCGAAACAATTACCTGTCCGAACGACCCGCAAGCGCTGCCTTTAATCAAGGTAGACGAACCAACTTTGCAGATGACTTTCTCCGTGAACGATTCGCCGTTCTGCGGTCAAGAAGGAAGTTTTGTGACATCTCGGCAAATTCGCGATCGGCTAATGCGAGAACTCCAAACCAACGTCGCCTTGCGCGTCGAAGAAACCGAATCTCCCGACAAATTCCTCGTATCCGGCCGTGGCGAACTCCACCTCGGAATCCTGATCGAAAATATGCGTCGCGAAGGATACGAATTCCAAGTATCTCAACCGCAAGTAATCTACCGCGAAATCGGCGGTCGTCCCTGCGAACCCTTTGAATGTTTGGTGTTAGACGTACCCGAAGAAGCAGTCGGCGGCTGCATCGAACGCCTCGGTCAGCGGAAAGCAGAAATGCAAGATATGCACGTCAGCAGCACCGGTCGCACCCAAATCGAATTTTCAGTCCCCGCTCGCGGTTTGATTGGATTCCGAGGCGAGTTCATGCGCTTGACTCGCGGCGCTGGAATTATGAACCACAGCTTCCTCGACTATCGCCCCCTCGGTGGAGAAATTGTCGCCCGTCGCAACGGAGTATTGATTTCCTTTGAAGAAGGAGTTGCAACTACTTATTCACTGAAAAATGCTGAAGACCGCGGCGTATTTTTCATTACCCCCGGAACCAAGGTTTACAGAGGGATGATTATCGGAGAAAACAACCGAGATGAAGACATGGAGCTGAATATTTGCAAGTCGAAGCAGTTGACAAACCACCGCGCATCTGGTGGTGAAGAATTGGCGCAATTGCAAGCACCAGTCGATATGAGTTTGGAGCGCGCTTTGGAATACATCGGCCAGGATGAATTGGTGGAAGTAACACCACAATCTATTCGTTTGCGGAAGGTTTCTAAGAAGTTGGTCAAACGGTAAAACAACTTGAGGGCTGGCAAAATTGCCAGCCCTTAGTGTCAACTTCAAACTACTGTATTTAAAGGCAATATTAATTTTTATCGAAATCAAAAATAGGTAAAAACGATGTCAACAGTTTATCGTTTAAAAGCCAGCGAACTAGATCGTAAATTTTTAGAACAAATCAAAGCGATTTTTGGAGATAAAGAGATTGAAATAATTGTCTCAGAATGCGATGAAACCGAATATCTTTTGAAATCGGAAGTCAATAAAAACAAACTGTTGAAAGCTATTGAAAATGTTAAAGACAGACAAAATTTAGTTGAAGTCGATTTACAGGATTTGTAATGAGTAGAAGAATTATTTTTGAATCTTCTGCTTTTGCAGATTTTAATGAATGGGCAAAATTAGACAAAAAGATTTATCGCAAAATTGTAGAATTGATTAAAGATATAGATCGATCGCCCTTTGAAGGATTGGGCAAACCTGAACCTCTGAAATACGAGTTAAGTGGTTTTTGGTCGAGGCGCATTGATAACGAACATCGTTTGGTTTACCAAGTTACGGAGGTCGAAATTGCGATCGCAGCTTGTAAGAATCATTATAGTGAATAGTGTTTGATAGTCATGATGCACGGGTGGCCAGAAACCGGGTTTTTCCCTTGAATACTTCGTTACACCTCCTAAAAACTCCCAAAAACCTGGTTTCTTTGAATTCGCGGGTAATCAAAAAAAATGGTTAAAGAATTTTTAGAGGATATTTAAATGGCTATTCAAACATCTATTGCTAATCAGAAGCCAAATATCGAGCAAATTATTTCAGTCATTACTAAACCGATGATCGGAGAAATTTGTCATCAGGTTATATTTAGTTATGGGGATGAATTACGGCTAGATTTCGGTGAGATGTCTGCCTATACTCACCCAAAATTAGCACATCTATGCAAAGGTAGTTGGCAATTTGGCACAAGGGCAACACCTTGGGTTTTCAAGCAAGGCGATCGCATTTTAACTTCTTCCTTGCCAGTAGATATAGATGAGGTAGAAATAGATGAGGTAGAAATAGATGCTGTCAAAAAAGTTTTGCAGCAATTGGAAAATAAAGAATTGATTGATTTTGCGATTTATGCTCATAATATTAGTCTCACTCTAGTTTTTGAGGGTGATTACCAACTAATTTTACAGCCAGATTTCCAAGATGATTCTGGACTTCCCGATTGGGAATTGTTCATGCCAACAGAACAAGTTTTGACGGTTGGGCCTGGATTATTTTGGGAATGTAAATCAATTCACGAAGGTTATTGATCTTAAATTAAAATGAGGATGTGGTGTTTTTCCCAGTCTAGGAGTTGCCAGTAGATTTTGAGTTCTGTGAGGGTGCGGGGCGATGCCCTCTGTGGATTTGGGGCAGTAGTGTTTTTTGATGAGTTGACAGGAAATAAAATATGTGGAATGCTAAAGTAGTCAGACAAGTTCAAACTTTAATTAGACCAGGGTTAAATTTATGGGAGAGGCAAAACGACGTAAGAAACTTAACCCTGATTATGGGAAGCCCACTTCTCAAAATGATCCAATAGGCACAGAAGAAAACTATGAGTGTTATGGAGAACGTGCAGAGTATTTCAGAGATTTAGATTTTTATCTAAATCAGGGTGGGGCTTTTGAAGAAAGTCTTCCTAGATACCATAAATATAGATCCGTGACAGAAAGTCAACTTTTTCAGTTTATTCAAAATGCCATTGATCGGGAAGAGCAAACTGCTACCTATATTCTAAATAAAGTGAAGTCATTGTCTGACCTCACTGAAATTCAGAGCGATTTATTAAGCGTAGTGGATAAGTCGATTATGTCAAAGAGATCTGGCGATCTCAATCAAGCCTTCAAATACTACGATCAAGTATTTAGTCATAATCAAACATGGTTTATGCTTTGGTACGGTCTTGCCAAGCTATTATGCCTATTTCGAGAATACAGGATGGCTTTTGCTTGCATAAAAATTTGCACTTACTTATACCCCAAAATGTGGAATGGCCGTCAATACCATTCTGATCATAATTTGTCATACCATTATGACCAAATATATTCTTTAGCTATAGCTGGCGAGGAAAATGAATCTTATCTCAAGACACTAGGTCGTCCCCTTGATACAATAATAATAGCAGATTCTAACGGAAAAGTTATAGCAAATTCTCCAGTAGGCAAAATAAAAGTAGTCAAGCCAGAATCGCTCTCTTCAGATATCAAAACGCAGGTACAAGGTGATAGTCACAACATGAATGCTTTAGCCTACAACAACCGGGGTGCAGTCCGTAGCGAATTAGGAGATAAAAAAGGGGCGATCACCGATTATAATAAAGCGATTGAACTT